>NZ_JBFEGN010000056.1:0-26038 GCF_047228825.1 Siminovitchia jepli | reverse complement strand
CTCATCAGATTACACTCCATTTCCAGTAAATTTTTGGGAATTCAGGAATTTACTCGTTTGGAATACCGAGAGTATATCTAATTACGAAAAATCTGAAATTCGTCATCAGGGAAGTTCGAAATACGAAATATGATCCGGGAACCTCAAATTCTATATAAAATGTACTTTCGAATGTAACGTTAACACCTGATAAAAGCCATTGCGTCTAGTCAATGAGCTCCCATCCTTTTTGACTATTAGTATTCTATACCGGAAAGAGCGGTAATGGGATTGCGTTCCTTTGACCGTTCTCGCCAAAATAACACCTGCACGGGCAATGGCGGCCCGTTCCTTTTACCGTTTTTGGCGAAATAGCGCCTGCACGGGCAATGGAAATAGCGAGCCGGAACAATTAGTAATAATAAATACCGATCATCTAAAATGATTGTGTGTTAAACTTTTAAATTCAGGGTATATAGCCCAATTTTTTTTAATTTAATCAATCCAACCTTCCGCCTCTGGCTTCTAAGAAAGACGCGCAGCGCTTTTCTTAAAAACGGGTAAAAACAAGATGATGAAAAAGCTGCCATCTTGTTTCATGAAGCAGCCAACCAATTTGCTGAAGGCGAATTGGACGCCGGCAATGAGTCCATAAAACCAAACTTGCTAATGTTATGCAAACAGAAAACGAGGGAATGTACAGGGGTCTAAGGAGGAAGTAAACAGTATTTAATGCGGTTATTATACTTTGCCGTAAAAAACAAAGGGTTCTCTGCCCTTTGTTTTTTACGCAGGAGGAAAAAATTTTAGCGGCGAATGTTATTCATGGGTGCAATCAGACAAATCGCCTGTTTCGAAAGGCTTGGCGCTGGGCATGTTTTCTAAAACAGTTTTTGCATCGATTTGATGATTCCCAGATGGATGCCTTCGTGCCAAGTAACAAATTGGAGTGCAGCATCTACCGTATCCAATTTGAGATAGCGAATGTCTACGGTCTCGTCAGCGGTGTTTTGCAATTTTCCGTTAAAATAATCCAGAATCCGTTCGCCCTGTTTGTCGATCGCTTGTAAAAGCTCTTCGACAGGAGGTTCTTCGCCGTTCCAATCGGCAGGACTGGAGCCGTCGATGAAAAGATCATACCATTCCGGGTGTACGATCTCATAATTGTGATCGGCTTTGCATAAATAATCTTCAGCCGTTATGTAAACATGTCCTGCATTCCAGCGTATCGTATTTGGAAATCCTTCCGGCTGCTCGTCCCATTTGTTATTAGGCGTGTTTCTTAAGGCGATCAGGAAAGCGGCACGAGAATACTTAAACATATTTAATGATTCCATTCGATCCACACCCTTTTCCATTTGTTTTACATCATTATATTCCAGGCATATGGCTAACTCCAATGATCTGTTTTACAATTCTAGAAGACAGGTGGCATTCTTAAAAAATACTTGTCATGAAGCTTTTATTATCGTCTTTTCGGTTGTCTCGGACGCCGATTTTCAGGGTGAATCCGCAAACAAAAGGAATGTAAGCGCTTCAAAATGGGCATTGTGATGGATGACGTTTCCTCCTTTTTCAAGTATAATCCAAAACATAAGGATTTCTTTGTTTATTATGTACAGATGGAGAGTGTAATTACGTGAAATCAATTTCGGTAAAAGATTTAATGGACAGGTTTTCATTGGAAGTTTTGGCCGGCGAAGACCAACTGGACCGAAAAATTACAAAATCAAAGGCGCATCGTCCGGGATTGGAGTTTGTCGGCTTTTTTGAATTTTTCCCGATGGAGCTTGTTCAGGTGCTTGGCAGGAAAGAGTTAAACTTTTTACATACACTGAGTGACGAGGAGCAGAAGCTCCGTATTGGCAATATCGTCAACTATCACCCGCCATGTTTTATTATTACTGCAAATCAGGACAGCATTGACTATCTGACCGGGTGCTGTATCCAGGAAGGGATTCCTCTGCTCCGTACAGATGAGGATCCGACTTCGGAATTTGTTTCCAAATTGGATGCTTATATGCTTAAAGCGTTGGCTCCTGAAATGGCCATACATGGCGTTTGTGTGAATGTCTCCGGCATCGGAGTATTGCTCAGGGGAAAATCAGGCATTGGAAAGAGTGAAACGGCCCATACGTTAATTCGCCGTGGTCACCGCCTGGTTGCTGATGATGTCGTAACTTTGAAAAAGCTTGGTCCGCAAACGTTGTTGGGGACCCACGATGAAAAAACGAAGGAACTGCTTGCACTGCGCAGCATTGGGCTTGTCAATGTCGTTCGTCTATACGGAAGAGAAGCTTTCCAGGATCAAACCCGGATCGTATTGGATATTGAACTGACAAAATGGGAAGAAAACTCCTTATATAATGACCTGGAACTTGAACCGAAATTTTCGGATTATATGGGAGTTCAGATTCCGTACATTGAAATCCAGCTCCAGCCCGGACGTGATGTAGCGGGTCTCATTGAAGCCGCCGCCAACAACTGGTACTTGCAGCGGGAAGGCTACAGCGCCATGGAGGAGTTTTCTAAGCGGCTTGGGGAAGGAAAATGAAAATAGACGAGGATTCATCTGACATCCCCGTCTATTTTTTCTCCTATATGAAATTATTTTGCAAACCGCTCAGAACCAAATTCGAATTAGTCATGTAAAAGCGGTGCAGGCACTAATCAGCCTCAATATTCTCCCCTAAGCATCTTCTTTTATTTCGACAGATATGATCATGACTGCAGCAGCAACGATAAGCATAGAGAATACGGCCAGAAACATATTGATCAACTCCTACCAAGTAATAAACCCTCTTGAACCCGGGGGTGCGTGCTGGATCATGTCGGCAAGCGGCACGGCATACGCCAGGACGATGAGCGCCAAGGCGACTCCGACCCAGATTCCCCAGTTTTCCAAATACTTTGCGGTGTGCGATGTGTCGCTGTTTGCAATCGGAAACTCGACAAGTTCACTTTCTTTTTCGGCCTTGGGGGCCACAAACATCAGGTTGGCAACGATGTAGACCATCAGAATGGCTGACAGGAATAAAATCGTTCCTCCAACAGCCATGGTGACGTGGTTGGAAAGCAATCCCTGGAACCAGTCAAGGGCAGATTCATTGCCGTTATAGCCGGCGTAGGCTGTTCTTCTTGGTGCTCCAAGGAGCCCCAATAAATGCTGTGCTGTAGACATGAGCGTCATGCCGACCGCCCAGGAAATGACCTGGATAAAGGCCAGTTTTTGCATATGCTTGGGAAATTGCCTCCCCGTCAAATACGGAATGAGCCAAAAGGTCACGCCCATGAACGTCATGGCGACCGGTGTTCCAACCGTAATGTGGAAATGGCCTACAACCCAAAGCGTATTGTGCACAAGCTCGTTCAATTGGAAGCTCGCGTTAATAATTCCGGTAGCTCCTCCAGGAATGAAGAACAACATGGCGATAAAAATGGATGTAAAACGAATATCTTTCCACGGAAGTTTTCTAAACCAGCCAAACAATCCGGTTCCGCCTTTTTTTCTTCCGGAAATTTCAAACGTTGCAAACATGGAAAAGGCGGTCATCAAGGTCGGAATTACAACCATAAATGTTAAAATGACTTGCAGGAATTTCCAAAAGCTTTCAATTCCAGGTTCCGTCAACTGGTGATGGAAACCGACCGGGAATGAAAAGAGAATAAACAAGATAAACGAGAAGCGTGCCAGGGAATCGCTGAATACATCTGTCCCGACAATTTTCGGTATAACCGTATACCAGGCAATGTAAGCAGGCAAGAGCCAAAAGTAAACGAGCGGGTGTCCAAAATACCAGAACAGGGAACGGCTCAATTCAACGTTGATCGTATCGACCCAGCCAAACGACCAGGGAATGTATTGGAACACAACCGTTGCGACGACGCCCAGGCAGGCGATAATCCATAATAGCAGAGTGGCCATCGTCATAAAGGCAAACAGGGGGCTGAATTGTCCTTTGTTTCTTTTTTTCCATGCCACATAGTGTCCCATCAATGCAAAACTTGTTAGCCATGTTCCAATCACAAACAGTGCCAGCCCGACGTAAAACCAGCCGCTCGCTTTCAAAGGAGCGTAAAAAGTATACAGGACAGACGCTTTTCCGGAAATAATCATGACGGTTGCCATAACAGTTCCGATTGTCGTTACAATCAGTCCCAGCCAGGCAGTGCGGCTTACTTTCGGACCGAAGCTTCCCAATGTCTTGCTCATCCCTGCAATCAAAAAGGCGAAAATGAAAAAGGTTGTAAAAATAAGTGCCAGCAACACGCCGTGAGCAGTCAGGATTTGATAGTAGTCAAGCCATTTTGGAAGCTCCAGTGAGTCGTTGCGGACAAACACTTGAAGCAGCCCGCAAAACGTTCCGATGATAAATGCGATATAAGCCACTTTTACGTTCCATAATGCCAGTTTTCGATCTTGTACAGAGATCATGGTTCATACACCTCGATTTCGGTTGACATCATATGATGGCCTGCCCCGCAATATTCGTTGCAAAGGACCAGGTACTTTCCGGCTTTTTCAAATGTATAGCTTTTGTGTGTAATCCTTCCCGGTACAGCCATCATGTTTACTTTCGTATTATCAATCGTAAAACTGTGCACAACATCCGTACTTGTTAATGTAAATATAATTTCTTTTCCTGCCGGAACTCTGATTTTGGCCGGAAGATAGCCAAATGTTTGGCTGATGATCACCGCTTCATAAGTGTCATCATCGAGCTGTCTGACACCCGGCTTATCAAAGGGCGGCGTCTCGGTCACCTTCTCCGGGTCGATCACATCCATCCCCCCGGCGGGCGTATGCCCATGGGCAAAAGCGGTTACGCCAACAATCGTCAAGAAAACCGCGAGCGATAATGTCCCGAAAACCAACCAGATCTTTTCGAACTTGTGAAAATGCATGAACTTTCACCTACTTTTTCTTTTTTTATCTCGCAGCATATAATAAATACGTAGCAAACCACATCACGATAATGATGATCCCGACACCCAACACACTGACAAGCGTTCCTTTTAAATTTGGTTCCGAATGATGGTGCTCCTTTGCCATGTTTACACTCTCTGTCGTTCTTTTTTCTAATTCCATCGCAAACACCCTCCCCGTTCTTTTTTCTAATTCCATCGTACTCCCGCCAGATGCACCTCTCTGTGACATAAGTCACACTTCATATCGATTTCACATGACCTTCATAATCCCTTCAAATTTTGGACATAAAAAAAGACCCGCAGTTTCGGCGGATAACTGATTTAAATTGAATTTATTCAAAGCAATTGGGGACAATCAAATACACGCCATCAAAGCTTTGTTGACGAATAATTCATTGATTATATAATCTAAGTATAGATTAATAGTTTGAAAATTTCCCAAAGAGAGGAGATTTACATTGAATATGAAAAAGGATCATGTATTAGTTGCCGGTTTTGCACAGTTTCCGAAAGGTACTCCGGTATATGAAACGCAGAAGGTAATTGGGTGCATTCTGATTATTGATAAAACAACGGATATAATTGTTGATGCCTCTTTTACTTTTATTTTAGATATGACAAATGAATTTATTTCGTCATTGGTTCGTGGAAAATGTATTAAAAATGGTGTCGAAGCAATCATTAAAGAGCTGGAAGAAAAGTTTCTTATTCCAGGACAGCGAGCCGTCATTCAATCCGTCATAGCTGCTTACGAACGTTACCACGATATGAAGTAATTCCCGACATCATGTTAAGTGCATTGGCTATATCAATTATGTAATATTTTGAATAAATACTTGAATTCCAAAAGTATATGAAGTACACTATTAAATGTAAGCGCTTAATTAAATAAACAAGACTGGATTATCTACGTGGAAGGGATACAAATCCCACTCCATGCAAGTAGATAACAAGCCAGTAGTTTAGGAAACACCATTTAACAGGCTAATAGCCGTAAAGTGTGTTCCTTTACTACTGGCTTTTTTATTTCAAATTATTTCTTTGTAGGAGGGTTTTATATGGAATTTGGTTTATTTACAGTTTTTGACAATTACAAGAAAAAAATTAACCGGACGCATGAGCAGATGCTGTATGAAGTATTGGAGCAGACTGAACGGGCGGATGAGCTTGGCTACAATTCCGTCTGGTTCGCAGAACATCATTTTAGTGAGTATGGCATTTTAACAACTCCTCAAATGCTGTTGTCGGTGGCAGCAGAAAGGACAAAAAATATTCGCTTGGGTGTATCTATTGTTACGTTACCATTTAAAAACCCGATTCAAGTAGCTGAAGATTATGCATTATTGGATGTTTTAAGCAATGGACGCTTAAACCTTGGATTGGGCAGTGGGTATTTGCCACATGAGTTTGCCGGATTTAATATCAACGGTAAAGATAAAGCTTTTCGGTTTAACGATGCGCTGGCAGTTATAGAAAAAGCTTGGACTGGAGAAAAATTTTCCCATGAAGGGGAATACTTTCAATTTTATGATGTAAAATTGGAGGTCTTGCCCAAGCAAAAAGAAGTTCCTACATGGATAGGTGCTTTGAGTCCAAGGGGTTCTGAATTTGTCGGGAAGATGGGATATAGCATAATGGGGGTTCCTTACGTGGCAAGCAGCTCCATTCAGGAGTTGAAACAGATTATTGATAATTACAAAAAGGCTTATCGCGAAGCCGGCCATGATGAGAAGAAAATAAACATACCGCTTGCGGTCCATACATTTGTCGCTGAAACACGGGAGGAAGCGGAAGTCATTGCAAAGGAGCATGTAAACCTTTATTTGGACACACGACAATATGGCAGGGATGCACAATTTGAAGAGCTTGAAGAACGGGAACAATTGTTGATTGGTTCTCCGGAAGATGTGATTAACCGTTTAAAGAAATATCAGGACGCAGGTTGCGATCATATTATGATGCTGATGAATTTTGGCGGATTGCCGCATGATAAAGTTCTCCATTCCATGGAGCTTGTTGCAGAAAAGGTAATGCCTGCCTTTAAGGCCAATAAAGAAAAGGTTTCCTTGTAAGACAACGAACTTTTCGAAAGGAGATCCATCAAAATGAAGCTTCTTGGAATATCAGGTACGATATTGGGAGCCAAGACGTCCATTCTGGTGAAAGCTGTTTTGGATGAAGTAAAAAAGAAATATCCGGAAGTCACCATCACATTATTGGATTTACGCGATTACGATATGCAATTTTGTGATGGCAGAAGAACGGATTTATATAACAGGGATACCCAAAAAATGATCCAACATGTGATGGCCGCTGATTGTTATCTGATTGGCAGCCCCGTTTTTAACGGATCCATCCCGGCTCCATTAAAGAATCTGTTTGATCTTGTTCCTCCGGAAATGTTCCGCCGCAAAGTGATGGGTTTTGTTGCAAATGGAGGAACAAACCAGCATTATTTAATGATTGAAAATCAATTAAAACCAATTGCCGGTTACTTTCGATCTTTTGTTGCTCCCAGCTATGTGTATGCAAATTGGGAACATTTTAATGAAAACAATGAAATCACCGACCCTGATGTAATGAGCCGAATTCGTGATTTGGCCGATGAACTCGTTTATATGCATCAAAATTTACAGCATCAGAAAGAGATCGTTTAGCAAAAAAGGAGGGTTTGGGATTGGAACTGCAGAACAAGATAGATGAAATGGTTCAAAGTAAAAGCGCCGAAATGCTGTTAAGGAATTTAATTGATTATGCCGGCCTTTTTCCTCCTGCCTGTTTGTCTTTAAACGAAGCGGTTCAAAATTACGCGGCTTATTTAAGAGGCAGCGATGGCTGGATGCTTGGGTCCTATATTCATCCGGCCTCCAGTATTCAAGAACTGAAACCATATGTTGGCGCGTTTTCCGATCGGGAGCTTTCTATCTCCGCATTGGGGCGCAAAAGTGAAAGCTATCGTGAATGTCTGAAGTTGCTTGAAGAAGATTTGGATACGGTGGCGTCTTTTGAGAAAGAACATCGAGAAAGGGTCAGAATCACTGCTTTTGAACTGCCTCTGCCGCCTTCCATTCCAGAGGAACATGATATAGAGCAATTGTCGGTTCTTACATCGGACTATGACATGACGCTGTACTGTGAAATTACTTTTGCATTTGGTGAGGATTGGTATGAGCAGATGCTTAAGGCATTGGACTGTTTTGCGAATTACAACAAGACTGCGCCATACCCGATAGGAATGAAGCTGCGGACGGGCGGGGTAAAAGCAGAGATGATTCCGGCTCCAGGGCAGCTTGCCGCATTTATTGCAGCTTGCCGCGACCGAAAACTTCCGCTCAAATTTACTGCGGGGCTGCATCATCCCGTCAGAATGTACCGCGAAGAAGTAAACGCCAAAATGCACGGATATGTAAATGTATTTACAGGCTGTCTGTTCGCCCATAAATACCAGCTTGGCGAGGAATCCATCAAGGAAATATTAAATGAGGATGACCCATCAAGATTTTCATTGGCCGGGGATAAATTGGCATGGGGGGCCTGGAAATTACAGCAGAAGAAATTCAAGAATTGCGTAAATCATTTTTACATTCATATGGCTCCTGCAGTTTTGATGAGCCCCGCTTTGAGATAAGAGAATTGGGATTGATAAAGGAGGTAAATCATTGATTCGTTCTTTTTTTAATGTTGAACCGGATTCTCATTTTCCCATTCAAAATTTGCCGTACGGAGTTTTTAAACCTGAGGGAGAATCCATGCCCCGAATCGGTGTGGCGATAGGGGATTATATTCTCGATCTTTCTGTGGTTGAAAAAGCCGGATTTTTTAATAATACAGCGGTAAAAGGAAAAAAAGTCTTTGAGCAATCTTCACTTAATCTGTTTATGGGCACGGGCAAGGAGACATGGAGTGAAGTGCGTTCCATTATTCAAAAACTGTTAAGTGATAAAGATCCTGCATTAAGGGACAATGCGTCTTTACGGCGCAAAGCATTGATCCCCCAAGCAGATGCAGAGATGCTAATGCCTGTGGATATTGGGGATTATACCGATTTTTACGCCTCAAAAGATCATGCAACGAATGTAGGAGCGATGTTTCGCGGGAGAGAGAACGCGTTAATGCCGAACTGGACCCACTTGCCCGTCGGTTACCATGGCCGTGCAAGCTCGGTCGTTTTGAGCGGAACGGATATTCACCGGCCACAGGGACAAATTAAACCGCCCGAAGCGGAAACGCCCATCTTCTCGCCTTGCCGCCAGCTTGATTTTGAATTGGAGATGGGCTGCTTTATCGGAACCGGCAATCAGTTGGGGGAGCCGATTCCTGTTGGGCAGGCGGAAGAACACGTTTTTGGCCTGGTGCTGGTCAACGACTGGAGTGCAAGGGACATTCAGGCATGGGAATACCAGCCGCTAGGGCCTTTTTTAGCCAAAAACTTTGCTACTTCGATTTCACCGTGGGTTGTACCATTGGAAGCATTGGAGCCATTCAGGGTCCAGGGTCCCATCCAGGAGCCGGAGCCGCTTGCTTATTTGAAGGAAGATAAGCCGGGTTCGTTTGACATTGAATTGGAGGTTTACCTGAAAGGAAAAAACATGCAAAAACCTGAACGGATCACTCGTACAAATTTTCAATACCTGTATTGGAGCATGGCCCAGCAAATTGCTCACCATACCATTACCGGCTGCAACTTAAATCCTGGTGATTTGCTGGCATCAGGGACGATTAGCGGACCAGAAAAAGAAACACGTGGATGCCTGCTCGAACTGACATGGCGCGGAAAAGACCCTGTTGAGCTTGAAAACGGCGAGCAGCGGACGTGGCTGGAGGACGGGGATGAACTGATGATGACTGGCTGGTGCCAGGGAGAAGGATATCGAATTGGCTTTGGCGAAGTAAAGGGAAGGATACTGCCCGTTCGGACTTTAAATATTTAACCTTGAGCTATTGAAAAAGGAGGTTTTGAACAATGCCATTTTATAAACAAATGGGGAACATCCCCCGTAAAAGGCATACCGTTTTTCGCAAGGAAGATGGTTCGCTTTTCAGGGAGCAGGTAATGGGAACAAAGGGGTTTTCCGGAATCCAGTCTATTTTGTACCACCATAGCCCCCCGACAAAAATATCGGAAGCAAGGCTGATGGGTCCAAGGGATCCGGAGTATGAAGAACAGGGACCGCTTTGCCATCGCCATTTTCATACTTCCCGGATGAGTGGGGGAGCCGATTCCGTCGGGGGCAGGGAATATGTACTCGGTAACGAAGATTTACTGATAGGGATTGCAACTCCAAAAGAGCAAATGAATTATTTCTATCGCAACAGCGATGGCGATGAACTGTTATACGTACATGAAGGAAAAGGAAAAGTGGAAACGATGTTTGGCACAATTTCGTATCGGCCCGGTGATTATATTGTTATTCCCATTGGGACCATTTACAAAATAGTACCTGAAAATTTGGAAGAAACGAAATTCCTTGTCATAGAAACCACGAGCTGGATTACTACGCCAAAGAGGTATAGAAATGAGTTTGGGCAATTGCTTGAACACAGCCCTTTTTGCGAGAGGGACATCCGTGGTCCTGAAAAACTCGAAACTCACGTGGAGTCAGGAGAATTTGAAGTCCGGACCAAATCCCGAGGACATCTTCACTCTCATATTTTTAACCACCACCCGTTGGATGTTGAAGGGTGGGACGGCTACTTGTATCCTTATACTTTTAATATTGATGACTTTGAACCAATCACAGGACGTATACATCAGCCGCCCCCTGTCCATCAGACGTTTGAAGGGCATAATTTCGTGATTTGCTCCTTTGTACCGCGGTTGTATGACTATCATCCGGAAGCCATTCCTGCCCCGTATTTTCATAGTAATGTAGACAGTGACGAAGTCCTCTATTACGTGGAAGGGAATTTTATGAGTAGGAGAGGAATCAATAAAGGGTCCATTACGTTGCATCCTTCAGGGATTCCCCATGGTCCCCATCCAGGTACGATAGAAGCAAGCATCGGCAAAAAGGAAACGCTTGAACTTGCTGTCATGATCGATACATTCAGGCCTTTGAAAGTTGTAAAAAACGTAAGGCAAATAGAGGATGAAAATTATAAATACAGCTGGTATGAATAATCGCTCCTGAGAAAAGCGCCGGAATAAAGTTTTGATAGGAACATGCCGGCGCTTTCATGCAAATTATCATAACAGGCTATGGGCCCTAAAGGTTTTCGCCGACAAAAATGGAAGCCATTGCTGTCATTACAAAAGACCGGTGGTCTTTCAGGATCCCAAAGCCGCCGCAATAGGCTGTACAGCGCAGCCCAATCACAATTTGCAGGGATTAAACATAGTTTCCGCGCTGTTTGAATACAAAACAATATTCAAGGAGGAGAGAAAATGAAAGTACTTAGATTGGGGCATGCATGTTATGTATTGACAAGCAAGGAGGGGAAGCGTTACTTAATTGATCCGTTTTTGAGCATTAACCCGGGCTGTCCGGAAGAGTACACCAATTCGGAGTTCTTGCAAACAATTGATGCTGTTTTTATTACTCATGGCCACTTTGATCATACACACGGGCTGGAAGAGGTAAAGAAAGCCAATCCTGATGTGCTTGTCGTGGCGCAGTATGATTTTGGAATGATTCTCCTGCAAAAAGGGTATTCCAATGTCCATTTATTAAACTATGGGGGCTCTGTTGAACTGGAAGATGTGAAAGTGACAATGGTACAGGCCATGCATACTTCTTCTTTTGGTGAAACGGAAGGTACACCAATTTATGCAGGCCAGCCTGCAGGATATATATTTGATTTTCATGGGGATAGAACGCTCTATCATACTGGGGATACGACCATGATGGCCGATATGAAGATTATCCAGGACTTTTATAAACCCAGTATTGCCATTCTTTCCGCATCGGGCCAGTTTGTCATGGGACCGGAGGAAGCGGCGTATGTCGTTAAAAATTTGCTTGATGTGGAATATGTCATTCCGAACCACCAGTTTCCGAATAGCGAAACAACACCTCGCCCCGCAGTGCTGGAAAGTATGGTTCAGCAGTTTCCGGTCATCAAAACGATGATGAATAAAGACCAAAAGCTTCTTCAGCTTTTAAAAGACTATCATAAATCAGAGGTGATTTTGCTTCAATACGGAGAAGAAAAAGAGTTTAATATTTTGGAAGGGACACTTGAAATTAAATAGTATTCAAAGTATACTGTAAATTGAAAGCGTTTCAAATAATTTAAATCTGGAATATCTACGGGAATTGGGTTCAAATCCGATTCCGGACAAGTAGATAACAAGCCAGTAGTATAGCACACATGACAAAAATTTCTTTTGTCTATGTGTTCTTTACTATTGGTTTTTTTCTTGGCTGATTTAGTCAGTTTGTACATAAGAGTCTTAAAAAAATGAATAAATGGGGGGTTCAAAATGAAAAAAAACTTGCTTGGTGTTTTTACTGCCGTCTTTGCGTTATTAATTGCATCAGGCTGCGGAAGCTCGCAGGAGTCAAGCGGAAGTGAAAAGAGCGGCGGCGAAAATGCAAAATCCGAAAAGGTCCACAAAATTGGTATAAACCTGGAGCTTTCAGGAGCCTCTTCTGTATGGGGAGTGGCCCAAAATAATGCGATTAACATGTTGGTTGAAGAGATCAATGAGAATGGTGGAGTTAACGGCGTACCGATTGAACTTATTTCTTATGACAATGAATCAAGTGAAACACAGTCGTTGGTAGTTTCCAAAAAATTGGTAGAGCAGGATAAGGTATTGGCAGTTATCGGAGGCGGCACATCCCCAACAGCCATGCCCATTGTTCCTTATTTTGAGGAAAAGCAGGTACCGCTGATTTCAACCGGTTCCGCCGATCAAATAGTCCAGCCGGTGGAAGAGCGGAAATGGATCTTCAAAACACCGAGTAATAATAAAGACATTGCAGAAAACATGGTTAAGTTTTTGAAAGACCATGGCAAAAAAGATATTGCGTTTATGATGTTAAACAACGCTTATGGAGAGAGCGGTTTAAGTTCATTTGAGCCTGTTGCCAAGGAAGCAGGTTTAAATATTATAGCTGTTGAAAAATTTGCAGCCGATGACCAAGACATGAAGCCCCAATTGACACAAATAAAGGCAAAAAAACCAGATGCGATTGTTGTTTGGGCCATTCCTCCTTCAGCTTCGATTGTCAATAAAAATTACAGCGAACTGAATATGAATTCCATGCTCGTATACAGCAACGGGGCAGGCTCCAATATGTTTATTGAATTAGCCGGAGAAGATGCTGCCGAAGGAACCTATGTGTCTGCAGGTAAAGTTTGGGTTGCAGATATGCTTAAAGATGATGACCCGCAAAAAGAAGTGATTTCAAAGTATGTGGAAGCCTATACCGCGAAGTATAAAGAAGGGGTCAGCCCGATTGATGGAATGGCATACGATGCCATGCTTTTACTGGCAAAAGCCATTGAGCAGGCAGGGGAAAATGTTACAAGAGAAACTGTGCGGGACAACCTGGAAAATCTGAAAGATGTAGCAGGCATTACCGGAGTATTCAATTTAAGCCTCGAAGACCATCAGGGATTAAAGCCGGAAGACATTTTAATTGTTCAAGTAAAAGACGGTAAATGGGTGATTCCTGAATAGGAGGTAGGAAATGGGTGCCGATGTGATGCAATTAATTTTCTCCGGCCTGGCAGTCGGTGGTATTTATGCATTAATCGCTGTTGGTTTTGTCACGATTTACAATGTAAACGGAATGATCAACTTTGCACAGGGTGAATTTGTGATGGTTGGAGGGATGGTTGCCGCTTCGATGGTTTCGGGCGGCTCCCCTCTTTGGGTGGCAGCCCTCACGGGAATTGCCATGTCTGCCATCATTGGTGCCATTATCCATCGGGTTATTTTGTATCCTGCAAGATTCAGCACGGAAGTTGTGTTGATTATTATAACAATAGGAGTTTCAACAACCTTGAGGGGAATAGCCCTCTTGATATGGGGAAGTACCCCAAAGACGCTTCCGCCCATTTTGGAAGGGAAGCCGGTTGCCGTTTTAAACGCGGTAATCCCCCGGCAAGACTTTTTTATCGTGGGGATAGCAATGATATTAATGATTGTTCTCTTTATTTTCTTTAATAAAACAATGCTTGGTTCAGCGTTAAGGGCCTCCATGATGAATCGGGAAGTGAGCAGGCTAATGGGAATTTCCCCTAAATTAATGGGTATGCTGTCTTTTATTTTGGGTGCGCTGCTTGCGGGAGTTGTAGGTGTAATAGTCACTCCCATATCATTGGCGACATATAACATGGGATTGATGATCGGTCTGAAAGGTTTTGTTGCAGCCGTTATAGGCGGACTCGTCAGTGTTCCCGGAGCTGTCATTGGCGGCGTTTTACTTGGTGTTTTTGAGTCGCTTGGAGCAGGGCTGATTTCTTCGGGGTACAAGGATGCAACTGCGTTTATTATTTTGCTCATTGTATTGGTTATTCGCCCGCAGGGGCTTCTTGGTTCCAGAAGCGGGAAGCGCGTATAAAGGAGGTTTTCAATTGGAGAAAACAAATCCGATCGTGAAAGAGAAAGCGGTGGTGCCCCGCCTTCGGCTGATGAAGAACCAATATGTCTATTTATTGGCCGGCTTATTGATTTTCGGCTTTTTTCCTCACTTATTTGGCCCCTATTTGACCAGTGTTTTTATTATTATTGGAATATACAGCATCACGACAGTCGGCCTGACCATATTAATGGGAAATGCGGGCCTTGTATCGTTGGCCCAGGCGGCTTTTTGGGGGATTGGCGCATATGGGACCGGTATTTTGACTGTTAAATATGAAATTCCGGTTTTATTCAGTGTTGTGGTAGGGATTATCTTTTCATCTATCGCTGGCTTTATCCTGATTTATGTGACAAGAAACTTGGAAGGTCATTATTTTACGCTGGCTACGCTGGGATTTGGAATTGTTATTAATATTATTTTGATAGAAGAGAGCACTTTGACCGGAGGATCTTCCGGCTTATTGGGCATACCTGGTTTTTCTATAGGAAACTTTGCCCTCGCTTCCGAGTCGATGTGGTTCTATTTCATCTGGACCATTGTCATTTTGGTTGTCCTGTTATCGAGAAATCTGGTGAAATCAGGCTGGGGAAGGAATCTGAGATCCATGAACAGTAGTCTCATTGCATCACAATCCATGGGAATCAATACGGGCAAATATAAGGTAAAGGCCTTTGTCATCAGTGCAAGTTTTGCAGGCCTGAGCGGGGGGCTGTATGCGAGTTATATGGGCTTTATCAGCCCGGCAGTCTTTAATTTTGAAATGTCGATTAAATTTGTGGTGATGGCTGTGATTGGCGGATTGCTCTCCATTTACGGGGCACTGGTCGGGGCCATCGTCATTACGCTCCTTGTAGAGGTTTTGCGAGAATTTATTCCAACTTTATTCAGTGATACTAGTGCCGGGGGTGCCGTTGAAGTGATATTTTTTGGTGCACTTCTAATGGTAATGATGGTTTATTTGCCAAATGGTATCATGGGCATCATCAAGCAGGCTAAGACTAAGTTTTCTACTGGGGGAAGGTTTTCATGACATCGGCATTGCTGGAATTTCAACATGTAACAAAGCAATTCGGCGGAGTAACTGCCGTTAACGACAATACGTTTCAAATTAAAAAAGGTGACATTGTTGCTTTGATAGGCCCCAACGGTGCGGGAAAAACGTCAACCTTTAATTGCATCACAGGCATGTATGCCCCCGACTCGGGGGAAGTTCTGTTTGAAGGAAAGCGAATCAGCACACTTAAACCGCATGAAATTGCAGAACTGGGGATTGCACGTACGTTTCAGAATCTGCAAATTTTCACCAATATGACCATATTGGAAAATGTGATGGTATCAGTAAAGAACGTCAGAAAGATAAGTTCATTAGGAGCAATGATCCGTTTGCCATCCATTAGATATAACGAGGAAAAAGCAAAGGCTACGGCTATGGAAAAGCTACACATGGTAGGGCTTGCCGATAAAGTGGATCAACAGGCGAAAGATTTATCGTTTGGGGAACAGCGCTTGCTGGAAGTGGCGAGGGCCCTTGCTTTAGAGCCTTCCATTTTATTGCTTGATGAACCAATGTCGGGGTTAAGCGGTGAAGAAACGAATGAAATGATCGAATTGATTCGAAGGGTTAACAAGGAAGGGACAACGATTTTTTTGATTGAACATGACTTGTCGGCAGTCATGAAAATTTCCAAGCATATTATCGTATTGAATTTTGGCAGTAAGATTGCCGAAGGACCCCCTGAGGAAATTAAAACAAATGAAAAGGTTATAGAAGCCTATTTGGGACGGGAAGTAAAGCAATCGTACAAGGAAAGGGACATTCCGGAGACAGCTGGAACTGGTTTATCAATTGAAGATTTGCACGTCTATAGAGGGAGCATTTACGCGCTAAAGGGCGTAAATTGTTCAGTGCGGCAAGGAGAATTGGCAGCCATTATCGGGGCAAATGGAGCCGGTAAAACAACACTTTTGAGCACAATTGCCGGACAGATTGCACCAAAACAAGGCACAATTATTTTTAATGATAAAGACATTACCGGGCTTTCTGCGGAGAAGCTCGCTTTTGATAGAATCAGCCTTGTTCCGGAGAGAAGGGGAATGTTTCCAGAATTAACAGTGGAGGAAAGCCTGCAACTTGGTGCTTACAATCGGTATAAACCGTTTCATGTTTCAAGCAAGCTGAAAAAAGAGATTCGCGAGGAAATGGAAAAAATGTATGAGTTTTTCCCAAGGCTGAAGGAGCGCAGAAAACAATTATCCGGAACATTAAGTGGTGGAGAGCAGCAAATGCTTGCCATTGCGAGGGGTTTGATGGCCCATCCAAAATTGCTGATGCTGGATGAGCCGTCGCTCGGATTGGCCCCGTTGATTGTAGAAGAGATTTTTGAAAAGCTGTATGAGTTAAAGCAGCAAAATATAACGATTTTGCTGGTGGAGCAAAACGCAAAAGCTGCTTTGCAAGTGGCAGATTGGGTTTACGTATTGGAGACTGGAACGATCAAAACAAATAATAAACCAAGTGAATTGGCAAAAGATTCAAGCGTCTATGAAGCTTATTTAAGTAAGTAATGTGCGGGGTATGGTCAGCCCCTTCTTTTTTTTAGAATTTTCAGGAGCAACCAGAATAAAATGATTCCGCCAAAGGAGCCAATGGCAAATGATAGAGAAAAATAATCGAAAATCAAATAAACCGCCAGCAGGCAAACAGCATATCCGGCTGCAAAGCCATAAATAAAATTTGGTCGCATCGTAGGCCTCCTTTTATAAACAAGAAAGGAGATGCAAAAACATCTCCTTCAATCTATTCTGCAAATTTCAACGGGACAATTTTCACAATGAATCTCATCTTTTAAAAATTGAAGGTCGTGAATGAGAATGTTTCCATTAGTGACAGAAATCACCCCGTCTTTTTTTAAAGCTCCGAGAAGGCGGTTGACGACCTCGCGGCTCATGCCGCAAAAGTTGGCAAGCTCCTGATTTGTAAGAGATAAATCAATTCGAATCCCTTTCTCTGTTTTCACGCCGTAGCTGTTTGTCATGCGAATGAGCGTTGAGTAAAGGGCGCCTTTTTTTCCGTGCAAAATGAGATCGCGGAATTTGGATTGTGTTTTTTGCTGGTGAATGCCCAACATTTTCATGAATTCGGCGGAAAGGCCGGGATTGATCAATAAGTTTTCTTCCAGATCATCTTTATGGATGACGGCGCATTCGCAGTCTTCGATCGCTTTGGCATGAACGCTGTAAGTTGAAAGTGTACAAAAAAGCCGCACTTCGCTGATAAAGTCTCCGGCATTCACAATTCTGAAAGTAATTTCCCGGCCATCGGGCGTTATTTTCCCGATTCTTACTTTACCGGATTTAACATAATATATCTCCTCTGCCCGGTCACCTTCCTGAAAAAGATACGAGCCCTTTTTCCAGGCTTTTTCGTCGTGGCGAATAAAAAGCAGATCTTGCAAATCGACGGGATCATGTTCTGTCATCATCATGGGAATCCCCACCTGACAATTTATTTTGAAAGACTGATCGTCTCTCCTCATATTATACCACTATAAGGATTGGGTTCGTACCTTGATTATGGCTAATTTTCGGATAAATTGATGTGGCATCGCAACTAAAAAAATTTAAAATCGAAGCCTTGTAGAGAAATGGTTTATTCGTGGCTAGGCACAAAAAATTGCCGCAAAGAAAAAGTGAATATCGGTACGAATCCGGAAATCGATCCGGATTACCCCGCGGGTACTAACGATGCGCCTACTTTGAAGCGACAAATGGGGAAATCAGTGATTTAGACGGCTACACGCAAACGGAAAAGCGTAACGGCGTTTGGAATACCAAACGCTACAATCGGTTTCATAAAAAGAGTTCCCCGGAGAATCGAGGAACATGTAACGACATTCAGCCAGGCTTTACGGAGCTGCCGGCATTATTTTGAAAACGGCCACTGCCAAAGAAAACCGGAATTGCAAAAGCAGTCCGACATCCGTATTTAAGCCGATTTTTGTTTTGGAGTCAGCAAAATGTTGGCCGTTGTAAGTCTTTTGCGTACGACGACCCCGATCCAGGAAGCGAGGGCTGCTTTAATAAGGCCGACAACAATAAACGGTGCAAAACCGCTGGCGAATGCCGCGGGCCAGCTCAGATTGGCGGCTATTTTTAACCAAACGGTTCCAAATACAAGTGTAATAAACATGCCGATTGTATTGGCAACCATCGCATGTGTAAATTTGAAAGAAGTTTTCTCCAAATACCAGCCGATAAAAAGTGCTGTTGGTATAAACCCGATGATAAAGCCGCCGGTAGGTCCCACAAGGACAGAGAACCCTGCTGAAAATCCCGAGAATACCGGGATGCCGACGGCTCCCAACAATATGTAAACCAGGACGGATATTGTACCTTGCCTCGCACCGAGTATGGTGGCTGCAAGCCCGATCGCAAGCGTTTGCCCTGTAATAGGCACTAACGGAAGCGGAATGGTGATTTGGGCAAAGATGCCGATGATGGCCGCAAAAAGTGATGTAATAATCATTGCTCTTAACTTTTGTCTTTCCTGTGTCATTTAGCTCCCTCCAATTGTTAACCGAAATTTATGTTGGGTTTACAAACACTTTAATTGCTAAAAGGGTGTTTGTCAATGATTTGTTGTACACCTTGATGCGTTTTTATATTTTCAAAAGAAAGGAGTAGAAAAACGGAAGCCTTACTTTAAGGCTTCCGTTTATTAAAATGCCCTGCATAAAGGGGACGTCGGACATTTATCAAGCGGGCATTTTTTTGGAGCGGAACGTTACAAAAAACCAAATCACATTGATGATGCTTGCCAGGCCACAAACAACGAGTACACCCAACAGGGAAGTAAGTGACGCCATGACGACACCAATGATTGTTACAACAAGGAATGTTGATATAAAACCAAACAGCCCTATAGTACATAAAATAGCCATCACGTATTTCATCCAATTTAAGCCGGCCAGGTACAAGCCTATAGGCACAATGTAAAAAATAAGTATCATCCCAATGGACGACCACATTCCGACAGAATTAAATTGATTTGCATGTTTTCCCAATTCGGATAAAGGGGATAAGGAAGCTGCGGCAATCAGTGTACAAAATAATAACGCGGAAATGAGTGCAATGATCACAGTTTTCTTTTTGTTATTCATTGTAATTCCCTCCAGTATATCTTCCATCCACTTTATACGGTTGTATAATAAATAAGTTCCTGAAAGATTCGTGAATTCCAGAAAAAAATGACGCAAAAAAGCCGGGGCACGCCAGATCGTTTGCATCAGCCTATTTTTCCAGCTAAAAATCATTTTTCCGCTAACTAGCCATCATGGTATCTTGGTAATAGGCAAAAAGACCAATTTCAATTTTTAAAAAAATTATTATACTAACAAAAGAACTAATGCAGAAATTGGGAAGTGAAAAAGATGTGGAAAAAGGCTTTCATAATGATCATCGCCTGCATGGCCCTGGTTGGCTGCCAGCAGAGTGAAAAAAAGAGTGTCGGGAAAAAAGAGGAGAAAGCTGCTGAATCACATTTACAGCAGAAGAAAGCAGAGGAAGAAAAAGCAACCTACAGCCTGAATGCGGAAGAAATTGAAAAAGAACCGTCCGGGAACTTGTTCCAAAAATATATTGGCGAAAAAGAGTTGTCTGACAATGACAAGTATTCCAAAGCAGCCGAAGAGGCTGTGGCCAAATACATGGAAGAAATAAAAAGCAGGGATACAAAAGATTGGGACGCAAAACAGTGGGCAGCATCCATCATTGCAAGCCTGCGTACAGATGTCAGAAATACAATCCAGCCGATAAAAGATCTTGAGGTAAAGTACAACGAATTGAAACTGCCTGACGGAAGACTGCTTCAAGACGTATCTGAAGATGAACTGAATGAAGAGGCCGATAAAGTCAATGTAGCTGTGTTAATAGATGCCAGCGGCAGCATGAAGGCGGATGTTTCGGGTGGCAATAAAATGGCATTGGCCAAATCAAGCATCAAACAATTTTCTGAGAGTTTGCCGGAGAATGTCAATGTCTCCTTATCGGTGTTTGGCCATAAAGGGACAGGATCCGATCAGGATAAAAAGCTGTCATGCGAAAGTATTGAAACTGTTTATCCATTAAAGGCTTACGATCAAAAAGAATTCGCCGAAGCCTTGAACAAATTCAATGCCAGCGGCTGGACACCGCTTGCATCAGCCATACAGCAAGCGGAAAAGGAATTAAAGGCTGCAAGCGAAGAACAGACAAAAACATTTATGTATGTTGTAAGTGACGGCATCGAAACATGCGATGGAGATCCGGTGAAAGCGGCTGAAAACGCCAAAAATTCGCTGACGGACCTGCAAATTCATATTATCGGATTTGATGTGGATGACGAAGCGGACCGCCAGTTGAAAGAGGTGGCAAGAGCAGGAGGAGGAGAGTACACTTCTGTCAAAAACAAACAGGAATTGGATGAACAAGTCACTAAAAATTGGAAGGAAAGCATGGGGAAAACAACCTGGCGGTTCTGGCTGGCCGGCAATATCAATACTATCAATTGGGCGTCTGTTGGAATGGCTAATGAACTCAGGGGATTGGAGAACAATCATATCACTTCACGCAACCGGGAGCTTGAGCGAATGAACGATGCCTTGAATAAGCTTTTGGAGGATGATCTTATTGATGTAAATACGAAAATGGCCGTTTCAGATTTAATCTATGAACGCACAAACGTAATCAAGGAGCATGCGGACGCTATAAAATCAGAAAAACATAACGAAATCTTTGATACTGCAGACAGCCTGAAAGAGAAAATCAATCATGTAACAGAAGATCTTGATCTGTAGAAAATATGAAGAAGCGGGAACCATGGCTGTCTCCTGGTTTAAAACGCATAACAACAATTCACCTGTCCCCGTTAAAGCTGAAGGAAAGATCATTAATACAGGCTTATTAGAAATAAAGGTTTTGGTTTGAGGATTTTGTCAAAAGTTTTAGGTGAAAGTTCCTATGAAGAAAAAAGCCCTCCCCATAAAGGGAGGGTGAAATGGTCAGATGGATTTAACCGATTGAAGAAAAGGGGATGCCCTGTTCAACTGCCTTCAGTGTATGGTTTTACACCTTAAACGGCATGCTTAAATGATCACATTGATTCATAATGTCGGCAAAAAGTTCACGAAAACGAAAACTTCATCTTTCAAAGTCTTGGTGAAGACTTTTGTTCTTTTCTTGCTTATAATGCCTTATGATTGGTGCAGCTATTTTCTTATATTGTTCCTGGTGCTGAACAACTTCTTTTTCTAGTAGTGTTGGATCATTTGTAAATGCTTTAAGTCCATCAATATACTGCTCTCGTCTTTCTGAAGAGATAATAAATGGTGTGATGTTATGTGATAAACATTGTCTAAACATAATTAATCTGCCGATACGGCCATTCCCGTCTTGGAACGGATGAATTAATTCAAAACGATGATGAAACGAAAGTACATCATGTAATTCAACTTCATCAAGATCATTGTAATCATCCATTAATTCACTCATCAACCCGGGAACATCATGTGGTTGAGCCACTTCTTGGTCTCCTGCAATGTTTGGAATGGCTTTATAGCGACCGATCCCATACCATTTTTCATCAGTCGTACCTCTTTTTAACAACTGATGGTATTCTTTTATCAGCCTTTCTGTTAATGGTTCATTTATTGTATCCAACATAAAATGAAAAAGCTCAAAATGATTTTTACTCTCTATCAAATCATCCATTTTGTGACCACCTGTATTCACAAAATCATGTGAATACAATGCTTGGGTGTCTGAAAGCGTAAGTGTACTGCCTTCTATTTTGTTTGTATGATAAGCAAATGTAACTGTCGTATAATCATATAATCCATTTTTTAAGCCTCTTTTTCGTTCTTCTTGAAGAATGGAAAGATATATACTTTTCACCTTAAGCCACCTCGCTTTTACAACATTATATAACGAATCACTTCCTGCTTGGAAACTCAAATTGTAACTTTCCATTCTTAATCAGCAAATATTTTTACTTTTGAAGTCTTTCATTATGGATATTCCCGTTCTCCAATATCTTTTTTTAATCGCGGTTTCATTTCATTTTTTGCCGCAAAAAACTTTTGGAAAAGTGAACTTGCATCCATTCGGATATTCCGCACAATCATAAAACTAACTGTTATCCTGAACCTTTCCTTTTCTGAAAACAGGACACAGTCCAATAACCGATTCCTGCAGAATCTATTTAAGCTGTTCGTTTAGTTGCCCCACATTTTTTGGGCATTTTTAATTTGGAGCCAACAAAATGTTGGCTGTTGTAAGTCTTTTACGAACGATGACCCCAATCCAGGAAGCAAGGGCCGCTTTTAATAAGGGGACAACAATAAACGGTGCAAAGCCGCTGGCGAATGCTTCAGGCCAGCTCAGACTGGCGGCTATTTTTAACCAAATCGTTCCAAAGATAAAATGTAATGAACATGCCGATCGTATTGGCAACCATCCATGCGTAAATTTGAAAGAAGTTTTCTCCAAATACCAGCCGATAAAAAGTACTGTCAGTATAAACCCGAAGATAAAGCTGCCGGTTGGTCCAACAAGGACGGAAGACCCTGCTGAAAATCCCGAGAATACCGGGATGCCGACGGTTTCCAACAATATGTAAACCAGGAAGGATATTGTACCTTGCCTGGCACCGAGTATGGTGGCTGCAAGCGATCGTTTAAGCGTTTGAACAGGAAAGTAAGTGACGTTATGACTGCACCAATGATTGTTACAACAAGAAATGTATCCGCCTTCTAGTTCAAATTCTGCATAACAACAATTCACCTGTCCCCATAAGAAAATGGGGACAGGTGTCATTGTTAACCTATGGGAGTATTTTTAAGTGTCTGATAAGCTAGTATCTTTTCTCACAAACCTCAAATATAAATAATATAACACACCAATTCCCAGCCAGATAAATCCTAGTGTTTTCGCCATTGGATCCAGATTAAACCATACATAACCAATAATAAGAAATCCGATGGCCGGTAAAACCAAATGGGTGAAATAATGAGTGCTTTTCTTCTTTCTGATGTAATAATTAATGACTGAAACATGCAAAATCAAGAAAGCAGAGAGGGCACCAAAGTTAACTACAGACGCAAGCTGTCCAATCTGAGCAGAAAAAAACATCGTAACAATAAAAGAAATAATGGCGACAACAAATGTGGCCACATGTGGTGTTCTAAACTTGTGATGTACTTCAGACAATATGTGTGGTAATTTACGGTCGCGCGCCATGCTGTATAGTATCCTCGAGATGGCCGCTTGTGCAACAAGGGCATCTGCAATTCCCCATGCAATAACAGTTGCAATAATGGTTAACCACTTTAACCATGGGCCACCGGCAATTTCGGCAATTTGATAAAAGGCGGTATCAATATTTTCAAAAGTAGTATAGTCAGGCCAAATAAGAGCAGCTATCCAAGTTTGAATGATAAACAACACGCCTACTACAAGCAGAGATGCGATAATGGCATTTCCAATTGCCTTACGGCCGCCTTTAGATTCCTCAGCCAAGGTAGAGACCGCATCAAATCCCAGGAAGCTCAAGACAGCGATAGAAACGGCTCCCATTACGGTTGCCATGGAAAAGTTATTTTTATCATAAACAGGGTTAAATGTAAATTCTGCACCATTTACGTGCTGTGCTACTGCAATAATTCCGGCAACAACAAATATGACTAAAACAATGAGTTCAAAAACAAGTATAATTTTGTTTGTTCTTGCCGTAAATTCAATTCCTGTGATGTTAATGACGGTATTGATTCCGATAAATATGAGCAGCCAGACAACGATAGGCACTTCGGGTACAATATCTGCGAGCGCGGCGGCACTTACCAGGTATAAAAGGGCAGGGACAAAGATATAATCTAGCAGAATGAGCCATCCACCGAAAAAGCCTGCCGTATCATTTATGCCATGTTGGGCATAAGCATAGACAGATCCGGAGTACGGAATCGCTTCAGACATTCTCGCATAACTGAGTGCGGTAAAAATCATGCCGACCATCCCAATCATGTAGGCGAGGGCAACCATTCCTTTTGCCCCCGTGGCCACTTCACCGTATATCCCAAACGGAGCAATCGGAACCATGAAAATTAATCCATAGATCATTAAATCCCAAAAAGTAAGGGCGCGCTTAAGCTCTTGTTTATATCCCGGGCCCGACCCATTCAATTTAATCTCTTCCGCCATTCAGATTCCCCCTAGTTTTTGTATTTCTATATCAAATTTCACTAATATTGTATATTCGGTGAGCGGGAGAAACACTAGCTTCTGTAAAGACGTTTCGCTCATCCCGTAAAAATGTTCAATTGGACAGAAACCATCAATATTTGCATGCGTGGCCGGATGATTTTGAATATTACTTTTAGTCTTTTGAATTGGCATGACGGGGGCAATTAAATGTAAATAATTATTTTTATTTTGTATTGACTATTCTGATATCTTTTGTGAAGCAGAGGGTAAATCCCCTTTGCGTATGACAGGCCCTTAACGAAAGATGTTTATTTTATACGTATCTAAAAACCATTGGGGTACAAAGAATCTCGCAGTTAGCAAAGGATCTACAATCTGTGAAATTTGGGCTTGTCCAATGGCGCTTAACAGCATCGTCAATTCACTAAGCTCAAGGTCTGTATGAGGAAGGAGAAGATCTACCATTTCTTCAACTGCAGTTTTTGCAGCTTCGTCCAATGTCTTGGCTGATACCAACAGGCTCAGACCCTTTGAGTTTTTTACCAAAGGATGATTCAGGCTTTTTCCCTTTAACACTTCTAAGGTCAAATCAGCTTTTCCTGGGACCTCAATTCCCGACACGCCAATTTCTCCATCTCCCATGGCAGCATGCATGTCTCCCAGGCCAAACAAAGCTCCTTTATGAAAGATAGGGAAATAAATCGTGGCTCCTTCTGTAATGAGAAGTGTGTCAAGATTTCCTCCGTGATTTCCTGGTGTACCGCAGGGCACGGCATCATTCTCGGGGGCAACACCGATAACACCGATCATTTTATTTAGCGGAATTTTTACTTTTTCGTTAAAAATAGCATAATTACCTTCAATCGGAATTATTTTTACTGTAAACGTATCGATTCTATGGCCCATGACACCCAAATCGGGACCGGTAGCAAGGACGCCTCTTTCTCCAATCTCAAGACTGTGAATAGTTACAGCCAATACATCTCCGGGATTAGCTGATTCAACGTAAATGGGTCCAGTGGCAGGGTTAATTCGGTTCCAATCAATACTGTTCATCGTTGTATCGTCCGAACGGATTTGATTTTCAAAGCAGTCATAGGCTTCTACTACCAATCTGCTCCCGGATTCCACCATTGCAACGGGTTCGTGTTCTTTGCTAAATGAATAAACGGGCTTTCCCGTAGGCACGATTTGTGGCATTTCTTTTCCCTTCCTTCAATAAAATTTAAATATTAAGCCTATGGTAACATAAGAGTCAGATAAGTCAATCTTTATTGATAATTGCCAGCTTTGAGGAGTAAATTTATGTTTTTTAGTCCTTAAAACAGAAAATGCACTTATCCACAGATGTAAAAATTTAC
>NZ_JBFEGN010000055.1:0-26578 GCF_047228825.1 Siminovitchia jepli | reverse complement strand
TGGAGAACCCTAAAAGTGTGAAAGTGCTTTCAAAAATAAAGGGCGAAAATATCTGCCCACAAATGGTTGACACAGACAAAACAGGGGTATATCCCCTGTGAAATAAGACTTTATTTTATAATATTAAATACGCTATCGGCGTAACAATCAAGATCGTCAGAATCACCCGCTCCACCCAAACAATGATTAAGTGAGGGATCGTTAGTGGTATTTCGGTTGCCACGATGCACGGAACTACAGCAGAGAAAAAGATGATCCCGGAAATGGAAATGACGGCGATAACGAACTTGACGATGAGCGCCGCATCAGTAACCAACAATGCAGGCAGGAACATTTCAGCAATGCCCAGGGATGCCGCTTTTGCTGCGAGCATTGGTTCCGGAAGTTGAACGAGCAGCGTAAATGGATAAAAAATGTAACCGAGCCAATCGAATAAAGGTGTATATTCAGCCAGCACAAGGCCCAACAACCCAATTGATAAAATTGAAGGCAAGATGGCCATGGCCATTAGGACTCCGTCCTTCAGGTTAATCCAAATATTTTCAATCAATTTTGGCGATGAATTGACTGTAGCTTTTGCCTCTTTCCAGGCAGCAGCAAAGCGGTTCTCGCTAATTTCCGCTTCCGGCTGGGGTGTCGCATCCTCATAATATTCATCTTTTATTTTGGATAGTGGCCAAATTCTGGATGTTATGGCTGTAACGGCAAATGTTACGATAAATGTAACCCAGAAAAACGTAAGCCACATGTCCATCAGGTCCAACGTTTTTGCTACGATGACCATAAAAGTTGCAGAAACAGTTGAAAACCCTGTAGCAATGATGGCTGCTTCTTTGGCAGTATATTTTCCTTCTTTATAAATTCGGTTCGTAATCAAAAGCCCTAGGGAGTAGCTTCCGACAAAGGAGGCCACCGCATCGATTGCAGATCTACCGGGGGTTTTCCAGACGGGTCTCATGATCGGCTGCATGAGTACGCCTACATATTCAAGCAGGCCGTATCCAACGAGCAAAGCAAGAAACACAGCTCCAATGGGAACGAGCAGTCCAACGGGAACGACCAGTTTTTCAAACAGGAACGGTCCCATAGCAGGATTGAACAGCCATGCCGGGCCGAAATTGAAAACGAGCATCAGTCCGACCAAAAGCCCAATTGCTTTGAAGATTGAAAAAATAATATCGACAGTGGATTTTTTCCAAGATCCAGAGATGAACGGATACAAAGCCCCTGCAGCAATAATCACCAGTCCATAGTACGGTGTTAACGCTCCGGCATTTTCCTGAATGAAAGAAACAATATGATCCAGCATGATTGAGTTGCGCTCGCCAATGGTAACAGGAACAAAAAACATGAAGGCACCAATAAAACTGTAAACGAAAAACTTCCACATCTGAGCGCTGGAATCCGCTTTCATCATTGTGGTTTCTTTCTCTTCTCTCATGGCATCCATCGAGCATTCCTCCTTTTGTTTTTTTATTTCCACTTTTTAAGTGAGCACCGCCGGAAAAACCGGCAGTGCAGACTTCTGTCATGAACCCTGTTCCATCATCACCCTCCCCGTCACAAATTGCATCCAGGCGTAAACACCGGTTTTTACCGTTTCAGCGACTGCAGAGTCTTTTGTCGGGTCAAGGCAGACAAAATCAATGTAACGTACCTGCTCTCGCTTGCCAATTTCAATTAACGAGTCAAACAGTTCAGCAGCTGTCATGCCGCCCGGGGTTGAGGCGGGGACGCCCGGAGCGTGCGTGATATCCAGCACATCCATATCCACCGTTACGTAGATACGGTCCACTTTTTCAGATAATCTGTCCAGTGCTTCGTTGACAGCAGCGGGGAAGCCTTTTTCCCTCGCTTGTTTCAAAGTTACCATGTTGATCCCATGTTCTTTCGCATAGTCAATCAGGGGACGTGCATTAAAATAGCCGTGCAGTCCAATATTGAAGACGTTCTCCCCTTTGACAGCGCCGCCGTCAATGAGCTGGCGGATGGGGGTGCCGTTGGCCGGGCCGAGTTCGGCGGGATCGCGGACGTCCAAGTGGGTATCGAGCTGCAGGATGCCGATTGTTTTTTCGGGAAAAGCCTGCTTGATCCCGCGAACGGCGCAGGCAGTTGTAGAGTGGTCTCCGCCGATCATGCAGAGGGTGACATCGGCATACTGTCCGGAAAGATACGCAGCGCTTGCCTCGATTCTTTTATGTGATTCCAATATATTGGTTGTATGCATCGCGACATCTCCGGCGTCTGCGACATGAAATGCCGAGAGATCTATATCTTCATCCAAATTGTAGGTGGCAAAGCTTTTCCACATCTTCCTGAATTCGTCCGGATAATGGGAAGCCCCCGACACACTGATCGAGGAGCGCGAAATCGGAGCCCCATAAATGATCAGGTCGGGATCCCCCGGCCCTTCCCCAAGCGGACGCACCCATTGGTGAATAAAATAAGGTCCGCTCTCAGCCGGATTCCAGAACCAATCGGGTTTTCTAAGCCAATTTTCTCCCATCTGTTACACCACCCGGATTCCTTTTTTCCAAACGGATTTGACGTGGTTGACGCCGAAAAAGTATTGGAGTTTTTGATAGTTTTCAATATCCCACATGACGACGTCCGCCTGTTTGCCTGCCTCCAATGAGCCGACTTGGTCCTGGCGGCTGATGGCGCAGGCAGCGTTGTATGTTGCGGCCGTCAACGCTTCGGCGGGCGTCATGCGCATTAAGATGCAGGCCAGGTTCATGACGAGCGGCATCGATGTCGTTGGCGATGAGCCCGGGTTGCAGTCGGTGGAGATCGCAACCGGGACGCCTTCATCGACCATTTTGCGGCCGTTAGCGGCCTGTTCCCGCAAGTACAGTGCTGTGGCCGGCAGCAGGCAGGCGGTCACGCCGGCTTTTGCCATCGCTTTGATTCCATCATCGGATGCTTTCAGCAAATGTTCCGCTGAAATCGCACCGACCTTGGCAGCGAGTTCTGCCCCGCCGTACGGTTCGATTTCATCAGCGTGAATTTTCGGTATAAGCCCGTATTCCTTTCCTGCTTCCAATATCCGTTCGGACTGCTCAGGGGTAAAAACGCCTTTTTCACAAAAAACATCATTAAACTCGGCAAGTTTTTCATCAGCGACCGCAGGCAGCATTTCTTTGATCAAATGATCCACAAATTCGTCTTCGCGGCCTTTATACTCCGGCGGAACGGCGTGGGCGCCCATAAACGTGGGGACGATATCGATCGCATGCCCTTCCTGCAGCTTTTGCATGACGCGGAGCTGCTTCAGTTCGGTTTCCACGCTCATGCCGTATCCGCTTTTTCCCTCGACGGTTGTCACGCCGTGGGCGAGAAATGAATCGAGCCGCCATGTGGTTTGTTCAATCAGCTCCTCTTCGCTTGCTTCCCGTGTCATGCGGGTAGTCGCATGGATGCCGCCGCCTGCGTTCATGATTTCCATATAGGTGGCGCCTTCCAGCCGCATTTCAAATTCGCGCTCGCGGCTTCCGCCGTACACCACATGGGTGTGCGGATCCACCAGACCAGGGGTAACGAGGCGGCCGGAAGCATCCACTGCATCCGCTTCTTTTTCCCGCTCTCCGTACTTCTTTTCAAGCTCGGCCGTTGTTCCAACCGCCTTGATCACGCCGTCTTCCAGCCACAAGCTGCCGTCTTCAATGATGCCAAGTTCGGACATCTGTTCTTTCACGCGCGGACCCTTGGTATCCAACGCCAGCGTTGCCAGCTGTGAAGCGTGTTTGATCCATACCGGTTTTGCCACTCTATCATCCTCCCAAAATTGCTATTCAAACGATTTGCTGTCCTTTTTCTTCCGTCAGCTGAACATCATTCCTAACGATGAATACATCACTGATACCCTTGGGCAAAAGATCTCAGTTTCCGATAAACGGGGCTTACCCGTGGATAACCGGGATTTACCCGTGGATAACTGACCTTTACCCGTGGATAACCGGAATTTACCCGCGGATAACTGACCTTTACCCGCGGATAGCCGAGATTTACCCGCGGATAGCCGACCTTTATCCGTGGATAACCACTTTTACCCGCGGATTAGCAGCCCATTATCCGTGCGAATCCTGTATCCTGCAGGCCGCAAAAGCCATTACGCTTGCTCTTTGAGCATCGGAATGCGGACGCCTTTTTCCCGGGCAGTTTTTTCCGCCAATTCGTATCCGGCATCCACATGCCTGACGATCCCCATGCCGGGATCCGTCGTCAGCACCCGCTCAAGCCGCGCTTCCGCTTCTTTCGTTCCGTCGGCAACAATCACCATTCCGGCATGCAGAGAGTAGCCCATGCCGACTCCGCCGCCGTGGTGGACGGATACCCAGGTGGCTCCTCCTACCGCATTGATGAGCGCATTTAAAATTGGCCAGTCCGCCACGACATCCGAACCGTCTTTCATCGCTTCAGTTTCCCGATTCGGCGAGGCGACGGAACCGGAATCCAAGTGGTCGCGGCCGATGACGATCGGCGCTTTCAGCTCGCCGCTTGCTACCATATCATTAATGATTTTTCCAAAGCGGGCGCGCTCTCCATAACCGAGCCAGCAAATGCGCGACGGAAGCCCCTGGAACTGAATTTTTTCCTGTGCCATTTTAATCCAGTTGCATAAATGCTTATTGTCGCTGAATTCGCGCAAAATCACTTCATCTGTCTTATAGATGTCCTCCGGATCACCAGATAATGCCGCCCAGCGGAAAGGTCCCTTTCCTTCACAAAATTGCGGGCGGATGTAGGCAGGGACGAAGCCCGGAAAATCGAATGCATTTTCCACTCCTTCATCTTTTGCGACTTGGCGGATATTGTTGCCGTAATCGAACGTAACGGCGCCTTTATTCATCATCTCGAGCATCGCCCTTACGTGTTGTGCCATGGACGCTTTTGAGCGCTTCACATATTCATCCGGATCCGTTTTTCGAAGCTCGGCTGCCTCATCCAGCGAAATGCCCGCAGGAATATACCCGTTTAACGGATCATGGGCAGATGTTTGGTCCGTCAGTACATCCGGAATAAAACCGCGCTTGATCATTTCAGGCAACAGTTCCGCCGCATTCCCCAACAGCCCGATCGAGAGGGCTTTTCCTTCGTGTTTCGCTGCTTTTGCGAGTGTGAGGGCTTCGTCGAGAGATGTTGCCTTTACATCTGCATAACGGGTTTCAATTCTCCGGTCGATTCGTTGTTCATCGACTTCAATCGCGATGCAAACTCCTCCATTCATTGTGACCGCCAGCGGCTGGGCGCCTCCCATTCCGCCGAGCCCCGCCGTTAAGGTGATCGTACCTTTCAACGAACCGTTAAAATGCTGTTTGGCGAGTTCTGCAAACGTTTCGTAAGTTCCTTGTACGATTCCTTGGGAGCCGATATAAATCCAGCTGCCGGCCGTCATTTGGCCGTACATCATCAGCCCTTTTTTGTCGAGCTCATGGAACGTATCCCAATTGGCGTAGGCCGGAACGATGTTGGAGTTTGCGATCAGGACGCGCGGTGCATTTTCATGTGAACGAAAAATCGCGACCGGCTTTCCGGATTGAACAAGCAAGGTTTCATCGTTTTCCAATTCTTTTAATGATTTTACGATCGCGTCAAAACAATCCCAGTTGCGGGCGGCCTTCCCGATTCCTCCGTATACGACGAGTTCGTCAGGATTTTCCGCCACATCCGGATCCAAATTATTCATAAGCATGCGAAGAGCCGCTTCTTGAAGCCACCCTTTCGTATTTAACTCTGTCCCCCGATAACGGACGGCCCGTTCATTTGTAATCGGTTTCAAACTGACCAGCCTCCTTTTCTATCAATATTGTACAATCGAATTTCACCATACCGACTTATAATCTGATGATATTTTTATAATATTTTTCGTATATTTTCTTTTATACGCATTTATTTATAATTGATTTCAGTTAAAAGCGGCCTATTCTGTCAAGTTTATTGACCAAGGCCCATCCGATACTCTGTGGGTGTCTTTTTTTCCATCTGCTTAAATTTTGCATTAAAATAAGTCCGGTGCTGATAACCGACCAAACGGGCGATTTCATCGAGCGGCAAATCTGTCTCTTTTAAAAGCCGTTTTGCTTCGCGAATTTTTATTTCATGTAATGTTTCACGGAATGTTTTTCCCGATTCTGCCGCAAAACGCCGGCTCAATGTGCTTTTATGAATCCGGAGCGTGTCGGCACAAGCCTCCAAATTCCACTGCGGATCCCAATAATTGGACTCCATCAGGCTTTTTACTTTTTCAACGAGCGTCTTGGAACCGGCATCAATGCGCCCAATCTGTTCTGTCAGCAACCGAATCGTAAATGATAAAAAATTTTGGATGATCCGATAAACGACAGGCTCCTGAATAATTTGCCGGAACACTTCGTGGTAGGCTCTTTCCCAATCGGGATGCTGGATCTGTTGTGATTTCATGTAGCGGCGAATTTGCGCAAGCACGCTCGTAATCCGGATTCGGACCATTTCCGGAGGCGGATAAGGTTTTTTGTATTCGAGAAACTCGTGCTCCATCCATTCGCGGATTGCCTGGATATCCCGCTTTTGAAGCATCTCGATCCATTGTCTTTGTTCCAGGGGCGTTAAAAAAGGATCCATTGGCGACCAGTGAATTTGCTCCGCTTTGGCCAATATGATGTCATAGCCTTCAAAAAAGATCATTTCGGTTAACTGTTTTGTACGTTCATACATTTCTTTTAACGATACGTTTTGCCAGTGTGTATTCATAATCATGGCAACCGGTTCACCCTGTTCTTCTTGCCATTTTTCAAAAAAGGCAAGGTATTCCTCCCGGCAACGATCCCCTTCTGCGACATCTCCCACACATAAAATAAATTGCGAGAAAGCAAAAATTTGTTTTTTTCCTGAAAAGGGGAATTGCTGCAACCGGGAATAAACGGCAGGAAGTTTGTTTGAATCCTGCGCCAGCAGCGCGGTCATGAAAAGCGGCTCCTTTATTTTTTGATCTCCGAGGAAGAAGTCCGAATAATCAATAGGCAACTTCGCAGGCGTTTCCCCAGGACTTAACCTTCTTTTTTCATTCCTGATTTCAAAACGCAACCGCTGGATGGATTTCATCAGCTCATCCGGAGCGATTGGCCGAAACAGGACATCCTCTGCACGGAAACGCAGTCCCCTGTATGCCGTTTGAAAAATACGTTCGGAAGAAATTCCGAGCCAGCGGACAGATTGAAGCCATCTTCCAAGCGAATCGTCATTTTGCGCCCATTTATCCATGTCAATGATATAAAGGTCCGGTTTTTCCCGCGCGAACGCTTCGAGCATTTTTTCCACAGCATCAAAAGCAACCAGCCTAACGCCTGTTGCATGTGATTCGACAAGCCATCTTATTCCTTTTGCTTCCAGCTCATCTGTTGTAAAAAGATGAATGATCATTCGTCCCACCACCTTTCTTTATTATAACAAAAGGACCTGACCGGCTTTTGACAAGGAATAAATCATCCCGTTTTACAAATGCTAAAAATGGCGTTAATCGTGAAGTGAACAGGGTATATACAGACTAATGCAAAAAGGAGCGATGATGTATGAGGTCAGCCGTCCAGCAAGCCGGAACAGCAGCAGGAAAAATTCCGCGGGAAAAAGGACTGGATCAAAGCCTTGCCTTGCTGCGGGAAGGATACGAGTTTATTCCCAATAGATGCCGGCAATTTCAGTCCGACATTTTCGAAACCCGTTTAATGGGACAGAAAGTGATTTGCATGAGTGGAGAAGAAGCGGCGAGAATGTTTTACAACCCACGGCTTTTTCAGCGAAAAGGAGCGGCTCCGAAGCGGATTCAGAAAACGCTCTTTGGAGAAAACGGGATTCAGACGATGGACGGCGCCGCCCATGAACACCGCAAGCAGCTGTTCATGTCGCTCATGACACCGGAGCGGATCAGCATGTTAAAAGAATTGGCCCAACAACATTTTAATATTGCCGGTAAAAACTGGGAAGAAAAAAAAGAAATTATTTTTTTTGATGAAATCCAACAATTATTATGCCGGGTTGCGTGCGAGTGGTCCGGAGTTCCGCTTAAAGAAGCCGAGGCGGGAAAAAGGGCGGATGATTTTGGCAAGTTGGTAGATGCTTTTGGTGCAGTTGGCCCCAGGCATTGGCAGGGAAGACTGGCACGGAACCGGGCCGAAAAGTGGATCAGGGAAGTGATTGAGGACGTTCGTTCCGGTAAAGTCAATACTCCTGAAGGTACGGCACTGCATGCCATGGCCACATATCGCGATCCGCAAGGAAAGCCGCTCGGAACACAAATGGCGGCCGTTGAGCTGATCAACATTTTAAGGCCTATTGTTGCCATCGCCACATATTTGACTTTTTGCGCATTGGCACTTTACAAATTTCCGGAATCACGCGAAAAAATTCAGTCCGGAAATGAAGAAGATGTGCACATGTTTGTCCAGGAGGTTCGCCGTTACTACCCGTTTGGGCCGTTTCTCGGGGCAAGGGTTCGCAATGGTTTTCAATGGAATGGAGTTCCCTTTAAAAAGGGGCAGCTCGTCCTGCTTGATGTGTATGGAACGAACCATGATCCAAGGCTATGGGATAACCCATTTTCATTTTGGCCCGAACGGTTTCGCAACTGGGAAGGCGGGCTGTTTGACCTCATTCCCCAAGGCGGGGGCGATCCGTATAAGGGACATCGGTGCGCCGGGGAACTGGTTACGATTGAAGTGATGAAGGCAGGTTTGACTTTTTTAACAAAGCAATTGGAATATGATGTGCCGGAAACGCAAAATGTAGCTGTCAGCTTAACAAGGATGCCGACTTTGCCGGAAAGCCGGTTGATCATAAATCATATTAAATTAAAGTCTTAGCAACATTTGGACCCGTTTGGATTCGGGTCCCTTTAATTTTTTGGCCCATTTCTTTCTGGAAGTCAAACCGCCCTTTTTGACTGCGGTCAGCCAGGTGAAATGGTAGCTGTTTCAATTTTCACAAGCGGGCTATTGTTATATACAGACTGGTCTTGATGTCAGCCAATCATTCATTCCATGCTTAACATGTCTGTTTCAGTGGTAATAGTTAGTAAGCATTTATGGGTGGTTGGAGGAATGGCCATGTTATATTTGGATACAGTCATGAAATTGGCGTTGGGGCTCGGGGCCTTGCTGATCGTTACCCGGGTACTCGGGAAAAAAGAAATGGGGCAATTTACACCATTTGATTTCATTTACGCCCTTGTACTTGGGGCATTGCTTGAAGAGAGCCTGTACGATGAAAAAGTTTCTCTTTGGCAAATGCTTTTTGGCGTTGCCGTTTGGGGTGTGTTAATTTATATAGTGGAAGTCATTGTGGCGAAAAACAGCCACTTAAGAAAGTTTTTAAAAGGGACGACAGCCAGGATTATCAAAGACGGAGAATTGAACTTGGAAAAAATGAAAAAGAACCATCTGGAGATGGAGACTTTGCGCACGATGCTGCGGCAACAGGGCATTTTTTCATTAAAAGAAGTCCGGGACCTATACCTTGAACCGAGCGGTACGATCAGTGTAAAAAAACATCCTTCAGCCGAGCCGCCGACCGCGGAAAAGCTGCAGCTTGAGATCGATGACGAGGCCCCATCGATCCTGTTGATCGACGAGGGCCGGATTGAAGAGGATATGGTTGAGTTGATCGGGAAATCCAAAAACTGGCTTTTAAAGGAGCTTGAAAAGGAGGGCTATCCCGACATCGGCCGGATCGTATATGCGGAATGGTCCAAAACCGAAGGTTTTTATGTAAAGACATATGATTAAGAAAAAAGGATTGAAACCATGAACAGCTTTATCGTAATTGGCGCCGGGATACTCGGAGCTTCCACTGCTTATCATTTGGCCAAAAACGGAGCGGACGTGACAGTCATCGACCGAAAGGATAAAGGCCAGGCAACGGATGCAGCTGCCGGCATTGTATGCCCGTGGCTGTCCCAACGCCGCAACAAGGCTTGGTATTCACTGGCCAAAGGGGGCGCCGCTTTTTACCCGAAATTCATTTCCGGCCTTGAAAAGGAAGGCGAAACCGACACAGGCTACGCCAGGGTGGGGGCGATCAGCGTTCGCCCTGAACAAAAAACGCTGTACGAAATTGAAAAAACCGCCTTGAAACGGCGGGAAGACGCACCTGAAATGGGGGATATTCAGGTTTTGGGCCCCGAAGAAACCCGAAGGCTGTTTCCGCCTCTTGCCGAAGGATACGGTGCAGTGTATGCAAGCGGTGCGGCACGCGTGAACGGCCGGAAGCTGCGTGATGCCCTTCTCCGGTCCGCCGGAAGACATGGCGCCCGCATCATTTTTGCGGATGCGGAATTTATGCTCAATGGCCCCAAAGTTTACGGGGTGAAAACAGAAGAGGATTCATTTGCCGCGGATACATATATTGTAACAGCCGGCGCATGGGCAAAAGAACTTCTGAAAACACTCGGAATCGATTTTCGGGTCAAAGATTTAAAAGCACAAATCATCCATATGAAGCTTCCGAATGAAGATACAGACATGTGGCCGGTCGTGATTCCGCCCGGAAATCAATATATTGTCCCGTTTGAAAATGGCAGAGTGGTGGCGGGTGCAACGTACGAGAATTTTACGAATTTTGATTTGCGTGTTACGGCGGGCGGGATTCATGAAATTTTGGAAAAAGCACTTCATATCGCTCCCGGCCTTTCCGAGAGCGCGATCCTTGAAACGAGGGTTGGATTCCGGCCCTATACGCCCGGTTCTCTCCCGGTGATTGGTGAACTGCCTTCCCATCGGAACGTATTGGTCGGAAATGGGCTTGGTGCGACCGGGCTCACAGCAGGACCCTTTTTGGGATCAGTCCTGGCCAAATTGGCACTGGGAGAACAGCCCGGTATTGATATCGGACTTTATGACATTGCAGGGGCTATTGAATAGTCGAATTACCAATCCCCAAAAGGGATGCCTCCTTCCAAAGCATCCCTTTTTTTACCAAAATAGCCCAATCAGCACTATAGCCCCCAATATAAAACTGCCAATTTGCGAAATGACCTGCGGCGTAAGAACTGGCTTTGGGGTAAAATACTTGATATCCTCAATGTCTTTTTCCAATTTTTTTATTTTTGCGTTTAATGCTTTGATCTCCTTGATCAGCTGCACATTTGTGTCCTCTTGGTCAGTCATGGGTTATAATCCCCCTTTCGTTTTTAGCCATTACTTTTGTCATGAGAGGCATTTACGCAATGGTTTTCCATATATACGGAACAAATAGAAATGTTGTTTCATATTTTTTTGCCGCCAAGTTGATTTCCTGGCCGATCTTACTTTGAAGACCGTGTGCTTGACATTTTATGGTCCTTCTCGTTATGCCGATCCATCATCCAAGCGAACAATTTGCCGATTTTTCCCCGCCTATTCATCCTTCTCCCCTTTAAAAAGCACCTTGTTCTTTCCTTTAGTAAAGCCCTTATTGCTCCCAAGTGTCAAGACTAAAAAACCTGACAGCTTTTGTAATCATTAAAAAGTACTAGAAACATCCGCAATTGTTCCGTATGATAGAATAGGAGATAAATCGAATGAATTATTGTACAAATGGAGGGATGACGTTGAAAGCGATTGTTCATGAAGGAAAACCAGGGATGAATGGCCTTTCACTCCGTGATATGGAAGAAATACAGCCAAGTGCCGGGGAAGTGAGAGTTAAACTAAAAACGGCAGGGATGAATCACCGTGATCTGTTTGTACTCCATCGCCATAAACCGGCTGATCCACCGCTCATCGTTGGATCTGATGGAGCCGGCATCGTAGACGCAGTGGGCGAAGGTGTTACAAACGTAGAAGTTGGAGATGAAGTTATCATCAATCCGGGATTGGGATGGGAAAAAAATAGTGATGCACCGCCTCCGGGTTTTGAAATCGTTGGATTGCCGTTCCATGGCACTTTTGCCGAATACATAGTCGTTCCGGCGGAAAACGCCGTTTTAAAGCCAAAATTTTTAATTTGGGAAGAAGCGGGCGTTCTGTCATTGGCTGCCCTGACCGCTTACCGTGCCCTTTTTACAAGAGGAAAAGTCACCCCTCAAACAACATTGCTCCTTCCGGGAGTAGGAAGCGGGGTTATTACCTTTATTTTACAATTTGCCAAAGCGGTCGGCGCCACTGTCTATGTGACATCACGGTCCGAAGAAAAACGCAGGCAGGCCATCGCCCTTGGAGCCGATAAAGCCATTGACAGCAATGATGATTGGAACGAAGCCTTGGAAGGGGAAAAAGTAGATCTTGTCATCGAATCGGTCGGAGCCGCTACATTCAACAAGTCGATTGCCCAGCTTCATCCCGGCGGCACAATCGTCACATTCGGCGCGTCGGCCGGCGATGAAATAAAATTGGATCTCCGAAACTTCTTCTACGGCCAATTCAATTTGCTCGGATCTACGATGGGAAGCGCGGAAGAGTTTCAAGAAATGCTCCATTTCATTGAAAAACATCGAATTAAACCTGTCATTGACCAAATTTTTCCGTTAAGCAAATACGAAGAAGCCTTCCAGCGTTTGGAGGACGCCGAACAATTCGGCAAGATTGGCTTTTTAATAGATTGAAAGGGGCTGTCCGAAAAGTCGATTTTTCGACTTTTGGACGCCCCTTTTCCTATTCAAAAATGTTGATATAACAGCATTCTTGATTTTTTAATTTTATGGATTTGTCCTTAGACAGCCCCTCTCTTCGGATCATAAACTTTGTTCCGCGGATGATCAAAATTAAATACCGGATCACAAAAACATGTCCGCGGGATTTGGACCGCGGATAAATATAGACGAATTCGGCCGGTTTTTTCAACACGTTATGCCCGTTAAAGCAACTTTATCGGTTTTTATTTTTTAATAAAGCGGCACCCGCAATGCCCGGGTTGGTCATTTCGTGGGCATCGAGGATCCGGTCAAGCTCGCTTTCGGTCAAAACACCCAGCTCGCGGCACAGTTCCCTGACAGAGCGTCCCGTGTCTATCGCTTCCTTGGCAATGGCCGCGGCTGCTTCGTAGCCAATATGCGGGTTGACAGCGGTAATGATGCCGACGCTTGATTCAACAGAGTTTCTCATTCTGTCTTCATTTGCTTCTATACCGGAGACACAATATTTTGTAAACACCTTGAATCCATTCGTCATGACGGTAATCGATTCAAGCAAGTTATACACAAGGACTGGTCCCATGACATTCAATTCGAATTGCCCCGCTTCGGAAGCAAGACCCACCGTTTGGTCGTTTCCGATTACTTGGAAAGCAATTTGATTAATCAGTTCAGCCATAACCGGATTGACTTTTCCCGGCATGATGGACGAGCCCGGCTGCCGTGCCGGCAATCGGATTTCTGCAAGGCCCGTCAGCGGTCCGGACGCCATCAAACGAAGATCGTTTGCAATTTTGGACATGTTGATCATGCAAATTTTCAAGGCGGAAGATACTTCCGTATACGCATCCGTATTTTGGGTTGCATCCACCAAATTGTCTGCCGCCACCATCGGCAATCCGGAAATATCGCGTAAGTGGCTTACCGCCAATTCAATATAGCGCGGATCTGCATTTAACCCGGTCCCGACAGCCGTTGCGCCGAGATTAACTTCAAACAGGTTTTCGCGCGTTGTCCTGATTCTTTTCATATCTCTTTCTATGACACGGCTATAGGCGCCAAACTCCTGGCCGAGACGGATGGGAACAGCATCTTGCAGGTGCGTTCTTCCCATTTTGACCATATGGTCGAATTCTTTTTGTTTTTTTGTAAAAACTTCTTTCATCTCATCGATTGTTAATAATAATTCATCTAATACACGCAATACGGCGATATGTATGGCAGTCGGAACCGAATCATTCGTTGATTGGGACATGTTGACATGTGAATTCGGGCTGATGCCGGAGTACTCGCCCCTTTTTTTCCCGAGTATTTCAAGCGCGCGGTTGGCGATCACTTCATTGGCGTTCATGTTCATCGACGTACCTGCCCCGCCCTGGATCGGATCGACAATGAATTGGTCGTGGAGCTTTCCGGCAATGATTTCTTCGGCTGCTTGCACTATCGCTTTTCCCAACGGAAAAGCAAGCAAATTCACTTCCATATTTGCAAGTGCGGACGCCTTTTTGACAATGGCAAGTGCCTTGATTAATTCCGGATGCAGCTTATTGCGGGTGATCGGAAAATTTTCCACCGCCCGCAACGTTTGAATTCCGTAATAAGCATCAGCCGGGACTTCTTTTGAGCCCAAAAAGTCCGACTCGACTCTCACATCTGATACCAAAGTTCCCATTTTTTGTCCTCCAATAATATATTCCTGAACAAAACGCTGCCCGGATCATCATTTGATCCGGGCTAAAATGATCTGATAGTTTTATCTTACAATGTAACGATCTTTTTGGAAATAGAAAGTGACAGAAATAAATCATACTAATATAAAATGATGGGAAATGAGCGGACATTCCCAGTTGGCTGCCCAAAATTGGCTCCCGGGAATTCACAAATCAGAAAATACTCGCCACTAATTTGTATTTACTCTCCAAATTTAGAAAATAGGATCAACTTTTCAAGAATACGATCATTTTTCCCGAAATACGATCAACTTTTCAAAAATGCGGTTTTTCTGGAGACTATTTTTTACTTTGGAAAAGTTCCCGTTCCCGCCATTTTCCGAACTTGTAATATCCGAATGCCAACACGCTGCTGATGACGAAGCTCGTACCGATTCCATAGCCGATTCCTTTTTCTCCCAAAAAATTGGCAAATAGAAATGTGAGCGGGTACCGCAGCACCCAAAAGGAAATAATGTTCAGGACAAGCACTTGAAACATTGCTCCCGAAGCCCGGACAACGCCGTTCCAGACAAAGTTAAATCCGAGGAAAGGATAGAAGAATGCGACGATCTTCACATACTCGGTTCCGAACGCAACCGCCCCGGCATCCTGTATAAACATGCGGATGCCCCAACGGGCAAACATAAAAATAAGCAAAGCCGCCACAAGCATCGCACCCAAGTTCAAAAATGTGGCGTATACGGTAATTTGTCTGACCCTCTCCCACTTTTTCACCGCAATATTCTGGCCCGCCATGCTATTGACGGCGGTACCAAGCGCATGGGCCGGAAGCATGATGATGCTGTCAAGCCGCTGGGCCGCACCAAATCCGGCCACGACATCCCCGCCAAATTGGGTGACAACGCTCATAATCGCAGCCATGCCCGCAGATATGACGGTCATTTGCAATCCAGCGGGAATCCCCTGGCGCAAAATGAGCGAGGCTTCTTCCTTCTTCGGCAGCTTCGGGAGGGAGAACGGGATCATTTTGCGGGAAATGCCGACACCCAAACCATAGGCAAAAGCGGCTCCCTGTGCAACAATCGTGGCCACAGCCGCTCCTTCAATCCCCCAATTAAAAACATACATGAACAAAGGGTCGAGAACCGCATTTAAAATGACCGCCATCATGACAAACCGGAGCGGCGTCTTGCTGTTTCCGAGCGCCCGAAACACCGTACCGATAAAATTATAGCCGAACAAAAAAAGAATCCCGAGAAAGTTGATCCGCAAATAGCTGACCGCCTCATCCAGCATCGCCGCCGGGGTTCCCAAAAACAGTAAAATGTTTTTGGCAAACACGAACCCCATCACGCCGAGAATAAGGGACATCCCTCCCAAAATGACAACAAATGCATTTACGAAACTGCGCAGCCTTTGCTGATCATCTTGCCCTTTTAATTGGGATAGTATCGTCAAGGTGGCATTATTGACACCAATAATAAAGGATAATACCGTAAAAATAACCGTGCTCGAAAGAGCGACAGATCCAAGAGCATCCGCCCCAAGCAGGTTCCCCACCCACAAGCTGTCAATAAATTGATAGGAAACTTGCAGCAGATTCGTCAGCAGAATCGGAAACGCGAAAACGAACAGCTGCTTCCCAATCGGCCCGGCTGTAAAGTCTTGCTGCTTCATGAAGGATTTCCTTTCACTTTTTATTAATTCATTATATATGCTTTATTAGGCGGAAACACTTTTTCGGCTTTTAAGAGGCAGAATGGTAAGTAAAACTCCAATTAGGCGGGAGTTTAGGGTCAGTTAGGGCTAAGATCCAGCGGTTATTGCCGCCCCGGGGCAACCGGGCTTTTATTGGCCGTTGATCCGTTTTCTTTACGTTTTATGCAAGTACCTTACTCCCTGTTCATGTGGCAACGTTTCGGATTTCATCAAATTTTCATGGCTGATATGTTCCCTCTATATACAAATCCCCGCCAAATTGACGGGGAAGCGCTCTTTATTGTGTAAGAATATTGTATAACTCTTTTCGCCTGTTTTGTGTATAACTCATTTTAGGATCTAAGGTTTGCTTAATGGGCAATTCAACTGTTTTCACGCCTTCATCTTCGTTCATGGCTGCCAATACTTTCCCGGTCGCATCCATCACCATGCTGTCCCCGCAAAAATGGAGATTCCCCTCGACCCCAAGCCTGTTGCAAATAATCACCGGGATTTCATTTTCCATTGACCGGCTGCGGACATAAAGGTGATGATGTTCTTGATATGGATGCATATTGGCATTGACGATCACAATAAAGTCGGCGCCTTTGAGCTTTAACGCCCGGGCAATTTCCGGAAATTCCACATCAAAACAAATCATCATCCCCACTTTTCCCAAAGGAGAATCAATCACTTTCAAATCAGATCCGGGGGTAAAGTATTTTTTTTCCTCATCAAACAAGTGGGTTTTTCTATAAATACCCAATACTTTTCCATTATGATCGATTAAAGCAGAAGAAATATAATAGTTGTCCTCCTCATCTTTTTCGGGGAAGCTTATGACAGTGTAAATCCCGTGTTTACGGCATAATGTCTTTATTTCATCCAAACTGGGACCATCTTCTGATTCGGCCATTTCATGTAAATTCTCTCCAATCGAATAACCTGTTAAAAACAACTCGGGAAAGACAACAAGATGAGACCTTTCTTTTTCGGCCTTTTCCATCGATTCGGAGATCAATTCTAAATTGTGTTGTTTATCGCCCAGTTTTGGTATTAATTGAGCGATTGTCACTTTTATTCTATCCATCAATACCCCTCCCGCATTCTAAAAGATGCAAATTCCATGCCATCTTTTTTTGCTTAATACATATCTTCTGAACGATACACGGAAGTTCTTCGATTCCCCAAATAATCAAGCATCTTTTCTTCCGGGATCGTTTCCTCGATATTTAATGTAATAATAGGGAGCTCTTCATTATTCTTCCCTTTATAGATGGCCTGCCCGTTGGGATGTACAACCTGGCTTTCGCCAAAAAAAACATTTTCATTATCGAGCCCAACCATATTGGCGAGCGCCGTGAAAATATGATTTTCCAACGCGCGGGCTTTGATAAAAATGTCTTGAAAACCTTGGTAAGGCACCATATTAGCTGCTAATACAAGCAAGAGACGGGCTCCTTTTAATGCCATAATTCTGGCTGGTTCCGGAAATTCCATATCGTAGGTAATTAAAAGTCCTGTTTTTCCTTCAGGCAAATGCACAATCGGGAATTCATCCCCCGCCGTAAACCAATCCTTTTCTTTATGGTAAAGATGGACCTTTCGGTACTTTCCGATCATCTCTCCATTTTTTCCTATCAATATGGCCGAATTATATAAACGGTCCCCATCCTTCTCGGGAAAACCAACAACAGCCCCGATCCTGTAGCGTTTGGCTCTCTCGCGAATACTATTAATGCTTGGACCTTCAACAGTTTCTGCCAATTGGACCAGCCTTTCATCAATGACATAGCCGGTTAAAAACAATTCAGGAAACAGAACATAATCTGCGCCTTTTCGGCTGGCTTCTTCCAAACTTTGTAAAATTCTGAGCAAGTTCAATTCCTTGTTACCCAACTCACATCTCAGCTGCGCCAATGCGATATTGATCTCCCTCATCTTGATGATCTCTCCTCTTCCCGATATTGCTTTATTTTCTTGGCTATCGTTGACTGATCCACTTGTAAAACTTTAGCTGCCTTATACGTAGTACCATACAAATCATATGCTCGAAGTATCAAACTTTTTTCAAACTCCTTTTTTGCCTCTTTTAACGGCGGCAACTGCCCGTCATCATCAAAAATCTGAGCGCTTGCAGCAGCCGGCTCCCCCGGATGGATTGGCTCTTTAAGGCCGGTGACGACCATTCTTTCAATGGTATTTTCAAGTTCTCTAATATTGCCCGGCCAGGAGTTCATCAAAAGCTGCTCCTTTATCTCTTTTGTAAGCGTAAAATCGCGTCCGTACTTTTCATTAAAGGCCTGTACAAATTGTTCAGCTAAAGAAATCACTTCTTCTTTTCGCTCTCTCAATGGCGGGACCGTAATTGGAACCACATGCAGGCGATAATAGAGATCTTCACGAAACTTTTTTTCCATGACCATTTTTTGAAGATCTTTGTTTGTCGCCGCAATAATCCTTATATCCACTTTTATATTTTTTGTCCCCCCCACTTTGCGAAAAGTGTGCTCCTGCAGTACTTCAAGCAATTTGGATTGTACCGAAAAGGGAAGTTCGGCAATTTCATCTAAAAAAAGGATGCCTCCGTCAGCCATCTCCATGAGTCCCTTTTTCCCCTTGGCGCGCCCACCTGTAAAAGCACCAGATTCGTAGCCGAACAGCTCCGATTCAATGAGACTTTCTGGAAGAGCGCCGCAATTGACCGGTATAAAAGGCTTATTAGACCTTGAGCTGATTTGGTGAATATAACGCGCAAGCCATGTCTTTCCAACTCCTGTTTCACCCAATAATAAAACGGTTGAATCGACGTGGGAAATTCGCTGCAAAATATTAATGATTTTTTTCATTTGCTTGGAATGAAACGGAATGTCGTTGACTTCAACAGGAAGAGATTCCATTCCTTCAGTCAAAGAAAGGTTTTGATCCAACCTGCTGATAAGGAGCAAATGATGTTCAGAATTAATTTGATCCGGAATATTTACGAGGTAGAAAATGATAAAGTCGCCGGTCAACAGGCTGGTGATATGAATGCCCTTATTGAGGGAAGGCGGTGTCTGTAATACTTGCTTCCATGGAATATCGTATATATGAAGACCTCTTTTGATTTCGAAAGAAGAGGTGCCGAAAATTTCCTCCGCTTCCCCCTGGCATTCAACAATTTTATAGTGCAGATCAACAAAAATAGACATATATTTCAACAGGCTCACCTCAAAATAATGAAAACTATCATCAAAAATGATATTTTTCATTATATAACAATTTTTATTTAATGAAAAGCTCATTAGAAACGCTAAAAAGCGTTCATTTTGAGGCAAATGATGATTTTTTTCATCTTTTTATATATTTTACCATACTCATATGCTGTTTTATCCGGTAAAATTAAAATGTTGGTACGATAATTGCATAAAACAAAGGTGCTACATTTTTTAATAGGAAGGAAGAAAAAGATGGAACAACAGCAGAGTACTCAAACTCTTAGCCGTACGTTGACGCTTGCACCAATTGTTTTATTTGGTCTTGCTTATATGACCCCGATGATTGTATTTGGCATTTACGGGGTTCTTGCTGAAGAAACACATGGCGTGGTCGCTACAGCATATGTAGTTGCATTAATCGCTATGTTATTCACTGCCTACAGCTATGGGCAAATGGTCAGAGCTTACCCTGTTTCCGGATCCGCTTACACGTTTACCCGGAAATCGATTAATCCACATCTAGGATTTATGGTTGGCTGGTCCGTCTTATTGGACTACGTATTCTTGCCGATGGTTATTTGGCTGATTGGAAGCGTTTATTTAAATGCTGCTTTCCCAAGTGTTCCAGTTTGGGTTTGGATTTTGACATTTATTTTCATTACAACAGCCATCAACGTGATTGGGATCCGGGTAACAACCAATATCAATTTGATTATGATGCTATTTCAATTTCTTGTGATCGGTCTCTTTATTATTCTTTCTGTTGCAAGTGTGTTAAATGAAAATAGTATGGGATCACTGTTTACAGCTACGCCATTTTTTAACGGGGACATGTCATTGCCTCTTATTCTTGCGGGCGCTTCCATTGCGTGTTATTCATTTTTAGGTTTTGATGCAGTAACCACCCTGTCAGAAGAAACCATCGACCCGGAAAAAACATTGCCAAAAGCCATTTTCCTCATTGCATTGTTGGGAGGCGCCATTTTCGTAACAGCTTCTTATTTTATTTATTTGGTTTTTCCGGATCATACTCAATTTGTTGATTCGGATTCTGCCGGGCTTGAAATTGCACGCTTTGTCGGAGGCAACTTATTTAGCGCCCTCTTCCTCGCCGGTATGATTACAGCCCAGTTCGCATCCGGATTATCAGCCCAAGCGAGTGCGGCTCGTTTGCTGTTTGCGATGGGAAGAGACAATGTGCTGCCTAAAAAATTATTTGGTGCACTGCACCCTCGTTTCCGGACACCGATTATCAATATTTTTGTCGTAGCGATTATCGGCCTGCTTGCATTGTTCATGGATGTATCTACTTCTACATCATTCATCAATTTTGGAGCTTTCATTACGTTTACTTTCGTTAACGCTTCCGTGATTGGCCATTATTTTGTGAAGAAAAACAAACGGCAAGGCAAGGAGCTCGTCCTGTATTTATTGCTGCCGCTGATTGGAACAGGATTAAATATTTGGTTGTTCTTTAATCTGGACATACATGCCTTAACACTTGGCACCATTTGGGCAGTCATCGGATTGATTTACTTGCTCTTTTTAACAAAAGCCTTCAAACAAGAACCGCCTGAAATGACATTTGAGGATCCGGAGGGCACATCTTGATGAGGAATTAACATTTCACCCATAAAAAATAAGCCCTTCACTTTTGTGTTGAAGGGCTTTTATGACCATTAATTTCCTTCTCTTACTATTTCCCCGCAAATAATCCGGTTTCCCGCATTGCCCGCCGGGTCGGTTTTGTAGTCGTCTGCCTTTTCGTGGATGACGAGAGCGCTGCCGTCTCCATCAAGAATGGAATTTGGCTGCCCGGTTTTTAATGTCACGTCGGCTGATTTTAATACGACATCAACTTTTCCGTTGACCGGGACCTCTATATTTACCAAGTCTCCGGCATGGTAGCCTTTTGGATTGTGAAATCCATGCTCTTTATTGAACGGGTTAAAATGGGCTCCGGCCGATTTAAAGTCCGGCGGCACGCATTTTCCTGTTTCATGAATATGAATGGCTTTTTTTCCGGGCTCCAGCCCTTGTGCCATGACGCGGATCGCCACGCCTTTATCCGTTTCAACAAGTTCCGCTTCTCCCGTCTTCTCCCCTTTTCGGTTGATCAATGGAATATTGATCGGGGATTTGCTGCTCGTCGGTACTGCTTCTTCCTTTTCATCCAGTGTATTATGGCCGCCTCCTTTGCAGGCCCCCAAAATAAAGACTACTGCAAGTATCATCAATAAAAGGATTTTTTTCATGGCTTTGTACCTCCATCTGTAAAAGGTTTTTAGCATCATTAACGAAATCTTTCCCATTTATACTTTTTCCTGACATCTTGCCGGTTCGTGAAGCTTTACTTATAAACCTACTTTCGTTAAGATAAAGGCAATATTTGAGACTTTTCGCTTCGTAAGCGTTTAACCTTGGGAGTTGATAAAATGAACGATACTTGGGGATTGTTAAGCTCCGGCTTTAACGATGCTGCGGTTAACATGGCGATGGATGAGGCACTGCTCAATTGGCACAGTGAAGGCCAAATTCCTCCCGTTCTCCGTTTTTACGGCTGGTCGAAGCCAACGCTTTCTGTCGGCCACTTTCAAAGAGTGGAAAGGGCCATTGACATGGAAGGGGTCAGGCGCCACGGCTGTGAGTTTGTCCGCCGGCAAACAGGCGGCAGCGCGGTTTTGCATGATGACGAGCTGACTTACAGCGTCGTTGTCTCCGAAAAGAAAGATTATATCCCTACCTCTATTCGTGAGGCATACTTCGAATTATCCAAAGGAATTATGGCGGGTTTCCGCAATTTGGGTATTAATGCGGAATATTCCATTCCGAAAGAACGGTTTCGCGACCGTACGGCTGTATGTTTCGAAAGACCTTCCGACTATGAAATGTTAGTGGAGGGGAAAAAAATTTCGGGACATGCACAAACACGAAAAAAAGGCGTACTTCTCCAGCACGGATCCATCCCGCTTACGATGAACAAACAATTGTTGTTTGATCTTTTTCAATTTCCCGATGAGGAAACACGGGCTGCCAAACGCGAAGCTTTTTCGGCAAAGGCCATCACCATTCATGAAGCATTGGGTAAAAATGTGACATATGAAGATGCCGAAGAGGCATTTCGGAAAGGTTTTGAAACGGGGCTCGGTTTAACATTTGTTCCAATTGAACTTTCAGATGAACAATGGGAAGAAGTGCATGAATTGGCTGATGCAAAATATCGCTCTGACGATTGGAATTTACATTTTAGAAAGAAGGTGCCGGCCAATGGCAAAGAGTGAGGAATACATAAGGAAGCCGGATTGGCTTAAAATCAAAATCAACACAAATGAATCATATACCGGATTGAAAAAATTGATGCGGGAAAAAAGCCTGAATACCGTTTGTGAAGAAGCCCGCTGCCCGAACATTCATGAATGCTGGAGCGAAAGAAAAACCGCCACATTCATGATTTTGGGCGACACTTGTACGAGAGGATGCCGCTTCTGTGCGGTTAAAACAGGCTTGCCGACAGAGCTTGACTGGGATGAGCCGGCACGTGTTGCGGAATCGGTAAAAATCATGGGACTTCAGCACGTAGTCGTTACGGCGGTCGCCCGGGACGATTTAAAAGACGGGGGCGCAGCCGTTTTCGCCGAAACGGTTCGCAAAATCAGGGAAGGGAACCCGGGTTGTACGATTGAAATACTGCCATCCGATATGAAAGGCGATTACGAGAGCTTAAGGACATTAATGTCAAGTGCCCCGGACATTTTTAACCATAACATTGAAACGGTACGGCGCTTGACCCGCCGCGTCCGCGCCCGGGCGATGTATGACCGCTCCCTTCAATTATTAAAGCGTGTAAAAGAAATTGCACCGAACACGCCAACGAAATCGAGCATGATGGTCGGGCTCGGCGAAACGAAAGAAGAAATCCTCGAAACGATGGACGACCTGCTCGCCCATGATGTGGATATTATGACAATCGGCCAGTATTTGCAGCCGACAAAAAAACATTTGAAAGTGGAACGCTACTACCATCCTGATGAGTTTGCAGAACTGAAGGAAATCGCCTTGTCAAAAGGGTTCAGCCATTGCGAATCTGGCCCGCTCGTCCGCTCTTCTTACCATGCTGACGAGCAAGTCAACGCTGCTTCCGCCCAGCGGCGCATTAAATACATGAAGGGTTATGAAGAGCAGGAACAAAAAGAAGTGGACTTTACCTTTTAATCAAACAATTGATTAAGAGTCAATGCCATACAAAAAGGCGCGCGCCTCGAACGAGGCCGTGCCTTTTAAATTTGTACTGGTTCTTTTTTGGCAAGCCATTCTTTTTTCAGCATCCCATAAACGATATGGTCGACAAATTTATCGTACAGCCACTCCGCCTCGCGGATGCGCCCCTCATTTTTAAACCCGAGTTTTTCCGGGATGGCCCTGCTTTTTTCGTTTTCTGCAGCTGCCCTGATTTCCACCCGATTTAGATTCAATTGGGTAAAAGCAAAATCCGTCAGCTCCCTGACAACCCTTGTCATGATCCCTTTCCCTGTATACTGGTTGCCAAGCCAATATCCAATGGCAGCATGTTTGTTTGGCCAATCAAACTCATTAAAGCCTGCCACCCCGACAACTTCGTCTTTAAACACGACAACCATATTCATGCTTTTATATTCATCATAACTTTTCAGGCTTTCTTTGATAAAATCTTCCGTATCCATTACAGAACGAGTGTCGTCCACCCATGGGACCCATTTTCTCAAATGCACCCTTGAATCACTCGTCAACTGAAACAACCTTTGGGCGTCATTCACATCCACTAATTTTAAATAAATGTCCTTATCGACGATATGTACAAACAAGCTGCGTCACTTCCTGATCCTTTTTATCATTAAAATATTATGATATTAAATAAAACGAAATAAATCCAGAAAAATATGTGTATTCTTGAAACAGAAGGATCGGATACTCCCTTTTGGGGGGAGCTATGATGTCATTTGTGCCCTTGAGGGCACGCAATGTAACGCTTTTCCGGAGCTTTTACCCGCGTCATTTATGGACTTTTTTTTCGATTTTTCCATCGTTTTGTTTCTTAAAAAGAACGGCACAGCCCCATTGAAAAAGAATTTGTGCACATATCATTGTTTTTTACGTCTATTTTTCGTATAATGAGATTGTCGTTTTTTCGGGATGTAGCTCAGCTTGGTAGAGCACTAGCATGGGGTGCTAGGAGTCGCAGGTTCAAATCCTGTCATCCCGATATAACAGAGAAGCGTCTAATCCTTTCATATCAAAGGGCTAGGCGCTTTTTATATTGGTACAGTTTAGATTACTTTCGATTGATACAGAGGTTTTGGGGTTTATTTTTTTGTGACGTAATCAATCGTAAGTCTTCTTAATGTTACAAACTCTCAACTTGAGCACTTAAGTGGCTGAAAAAAAAGAGAATGACTTAATGTCACTCCCTCAACCTTCTGAATTTATAATATTTCAGTGCCATCAGAGAAAAAAAACTAAAAGCATTATAATATTTAGAAAAACAAACCTGTAACTCTTTCCAAGAATTGCAAAAACCACTCCAACACCAGCAATAAAAAACGTCAAAAGCCACAACGGGCTAGCTGCGCTAAAAACTAGATTTGAAATCCAAATGACAATACATAAGACAAAACAAGTTAAAGATATTCTTTTAAATTTTTTACGATACAAATTATCACCAACATTTATTCATTTTCACTTGTGCTACAAAATATACCTTGAAAGATTTAGCACCTTATTTTTAAAGTAATTTTATGTTATTATAATTCGACGAATTCTAACTATCAAGCATGCATTACTCATTATTTAACCGCTTTCTCCAATAGTTCAACCCTCTCCCAAACGAGATCCAGAGGAATCAAGCCGATTAAATTCTAAACCCAAAGCGTTTGGCCAATCTTGCGAGACCTCCCAAAAATACTGTTTGCAGGAATCACGATTGCAGCTTACCAATGGCTGCCTCGTTCCGTTTCCTCCACGATGGCTTTAACCCCCTCCTCTATTTGCTCCAACTTGACCCTTGCGATACTGACTCGCAAAAACTTCTCTTGGTCCAAGTAATGGGATAAATAAAACCTTTTTCCGGATTCAACGATGATGTTCCTTTTCGCAAGACGTTTCACCAACCGTTCTACATTCACTGTATGAGGCAGCTTAAATTGCGTGTAGACGCCTGCCTGTACCTCTGGTATTTCAATCAACCCCGCTTGGTTATACCGAAATCCAGCCTGCTGTAACAATCGGATCCTCGCGGCATATTGACCGGAGATTTTCCGCTTGTGACGCTCATACATCCCGTTTTTGATGTACACTTCGAGTGCCGCCTGTGATAAAAGGGAGGTGTTGTAACTCTTGTACGCTTGAAAGCTTCCCATCAATCGTTGCGGCAACACAGCCGCCCCCAATCGCAGACCCGGAAAAATAATCTTGGAAAAGCTTTTTGGTTCAGTAAAATAACGTGGGGTAGTTGACAAAATTCGACTCTAACAAAGTCCGTGTTCCCTATAGTGCCTTGGAATGTCGAATAGTGCATCAGGCTAATTTTTTTGCAGCCTGTCTTGGTGCTTGCGCCATCCATTCAATGCTGTTTGCTGTTCTTTCGCAAACATTCGCGCTCTTAGGGAAAGCGCGGAATAGCCAAATCCCTGTTTATTCATGGCTCGAAGCTGATTGTTCTTTCCTTCTGTTTTTGCATTGGAGATTCTGCATATAAAGCGGTTCATAATTTCCGGAAGCCAGTTCCAGATTGTATTTAGCAATTTTTCAAAAGGTTCCAAAGAGGAGTTCAAGACTTCCTCCTCCCAGTCAACGAGCAGGGACAATGCCTCTTCAAAATCGTGGCATCGATATAAATTACGTAAATTTTGATGAAGGGATATAGCCTGTGCCAGCTCAGGGATGATCTGTTGCCATTTTTCCAAACGCTTTTGTTCTTCTTCTGTAAGATCTTCAAGGGCTTTAGTGAACAGTTCCTTATCCTGTTTCAAAGTTGCTGACTGCTCCTTGCTCAACTTCGACTGGGCCTGTTTTCGAACCTCTTCCAATGCTTTGGTGGATGCTTGGATCACGTGGAAAGCATCAATGACAATCAAAACGTGTGGCAGGGCCGTTTCAATAGCCATTTTATAAGGTCTCCACATATCAATCGCAATTCCGATGATCCGTTCCGGATTGGGTGCTTGCTTCAGGAGCTCAACCACGTTATCCTTTTTCCTGTTTTCATGTATGCAGACAAGTTCTGGTCTCCATGGCACGGACACGTCATAGACAACCAGCCGATAACTGCCTTTTCCCTTAGCCAGGCTGATTTCATCAATGCCGAGATAAACAGGAGCTGTTCCTTCCTTGAAGCCATCCATGCCGTTTTCACGGAAATGGTTACGTGCATGAACTTTCACGTTTTGTCCGCTGCGTCC
>NZ_JBFEGN010000054.1:0-26828 GCF_047228825.1 Siminovitchia jepli | reverse complement strand
TTAGTACCCAGATTTGTAAATTGTTCCCAAAAGAGCGCTGAATTAGTTTTCGGCAAATTTACTTTCGTAATTTGGGTTAATGTATTTTATGATTAGTATTCCATTTAGTTTCTACATAAACGGAAAGGGTTTTGTATGCAACAATCCGGTCCGATTGTTGAATTGTCACCATCCGTCTTGACAATGTAATTGTATCAAATTTTTTTGTAAATTATCAGGCTTTATTCAAATGGACAATCTTTATTATAAATTATCAAACTTTATTTCAAAGCCACAATAGAAGCAAATTTCCACAATGGGAGGGTTATAAAAAACCCCCTGTGACATGTTTAATCCATGCCGCAGGGGTGCAGGCTGGCTACCGATTCGAGTTTGCTACTGCCATTTTGTTATCAAATAATCGGCGTGGGCTGTCATAATTTGATATGCATGGTCTGAAATAAAATCATTGTCTTTCTGATGATTTAGCAGCAGTTTAAATCCTTTCGTATGTTTAACGATTTTATCAGATAGTCCTTTTTCCTCGTAGTGGCTTAATGCCGTCAGATGAGTCAGCAAAGAGCGTGAAGCGTCGGAATTTTTGAACTCCCCTCCTTTTTGAAAACGTTCCACAAGTTTTTTCATATTTTCGGCGCTTATTTCCACCTTTACGGCAGCCTCTTGTTCTTTCTCTTTGTTGTTTTTTACATCAAATGAAATCCAGCGGATCGTTGTATCTTCAAAAATCTCGATCTTTTCGCCCGGTTCGCGAATGTTTGCAGCCTTATAGACCGGCGAATCGGCTGTTGGTTTACTTCCGTCAGTCGTGTAATGGATGGAAGCAGGTTTGTTTTGCGAGAATGTCAAGTTTACAGTACCGTCAGGCTGACGTTCCTGTACCAATTCAGTAGTGGCCGGTTCGTTATCTTTACCATACTCCATGGCGATCTCAAACATTTTGATGACACCACTGGCATATTCTTGGTATTGAAGGTCAGCCTCCTGCCATTCCGGCTGAAACCCGCCCGGGGCGACCCATTTCTGTAATTCCGGATCCCACTGAGTACCGCCTACCTCCCAACCGAAGGCATAGATTCCATAGTTATTGTACAACTCCTCACGGACATTTCCTGCCGATGAATAAAGGACATCCGATGAGCCGCCAACATTACCTGGCTGTATGACAGAGTCACGAAGGCTTTTCACATTTGACAAAATTTCTTCAGCCATTTGCCAGTAATACTGTTCGTCGCGCAGCGGCGGTCTCGGTGTCGTGATTCGCCCGTCTGCAATATAGGAACCCGGCTGCCAGAACAACTGCCCGCCATAGCTGTGTACTGTCATGAAAAATTTAATGTTTGAAAAGTTTTCTGCAAGCCAAACAACATTCTTTGCTTCCGGCTCGGAGATTTTTCCCGGCCCCGCGTACGTATCGGAGGTACATAATGTCGAACCACCGGAATAACCGTCATAAATCGAACCGACTGAATAGTTGCGGTTAAGATCGACTCCCCAATTATTCCGGTAACTTGGATCTGCATACTCCGGCCCGCAATGATTTGTCATCGAGCGGCGCTGCATGTTCCGGTCAAAAAAGCTGTAATGTGCACCGTCGGGATTGTTTGATGGAATGATGAATATATCCACATTATTGACAATCTCCCGGGTTTTCTCATCCGTCTCATAGTTGGCGAGCAGCCTTTCGGCCGATTCCATCGCCACAAGTGGCGTGACCCATTCCCGGGCATGATCCTGCGCTTGAACCAGGACACCCGGTTTGGAGCCGTCCGTGTTCTTGCCGATTCGGATGGCCCTAATCGTGAATGGATCACGTGAAATCTCCTCCGGAGCGCTCAGAAAATCGGTTAATCTGGTTGCTGCCGCCTCTGCAACCGCTCCGCTGCCATTCCCGCTTCGATACAGATTTGCGGTTATTAATTTACTTGCGTCCGGATGATGATTAATGGCCGCCACCACTTCGGCAGCCGTACTTGAAATATCATGCGGTTCATCTTTGGCAGAAGCCAAGTGTACAGTAATATCGTTGCCGTTGACAGAAACTTCTGTTGTATCCGCACCCGGTTTACGAATCAACGCGACAGTTATATCATTGCCGCCTTCATGGCCATATGCCCTTGAAGTTACATAAAATGTGCTGTTCAGATCCCCGTTTGCCCCGCTCGTTCCCTTGCCGAATTGAGCCTGTGCATGTCTCCGGTAGCCGTTTGTCTTATTGGGGAGCTCAATGATCTCAGTCAGATCGGGATATTTTTCAGCCAGTTCCTCAAGCCGATTATATAGCTGTGTTGGATTGCGGTATCCGTCATAAAAGCCGAATTTATATCCGGGGCGGTCAAGGTCTGCCTTGGTTGGATACAGCCAGTCCTTTACCTTTGCAGTCGCCTTGCTCCCAAGCGAGCTGGATACAGTGACGGCATCCGGCCTTGGATCATTCACCTTCACCAACACACGATGGTACATATATTCACCGGAATCCTTGTAAAGGTCCATCTTTTGGGATTCATCGCCCCACGCCAGTGTTAAATCTGCTCCGTCTTTAGCTGTTGTCTTTGCCTCAACAGACAAAAAACCCTGACCTTTCGTTTTGAACCAGTCTACCCTTCCAATCGTGATGGAATCCGTTGCCTGTTCCTTCAAGTGCCGCACTTTTGCCCGTTTTATCGGAACCGGATCGCTTGCCAATCTGACACCAAAGTCCGGCAAGGCCTTCAGCTGCGTTTTTGTAAGTAATGCATCGATTTCTATCCCGCCGGGGACGCGCTCTGCACCGCCGGCAAAGTCGTACCCGGCGTTTTGCATTTCATTCAAGACATCACTGCCCGGCACTAAGATCCTCGTTAGTTTTCCTTCTTCGACCTCGGGTGTTTCAGCCGGTTTTAAGTCTCCCTTTATGCTGCCAGCAGATGTGTTTGTTACGATCGACAACAGCAGAATGATAGATAACAATATTACCATTGACCTTTTCATCCGCAATCCCTCCCTGGATTTTAGTTTTTCGTCCGCCCTTTGACGCTGACACACCCTTTAAGCCACTATCACAAAAGAAATGGTTGTCCCCTGCCTTGACTGTACTTCAGGTCCTTTAAAAAGAAAATATGAATAATTATAATAGTCTGAATAATTTTCCTATAATTCGCTGTATAAGTCAATGCCCAACAACTTGGGAAAATAAAGGGATTCATGGTAATAATAATAAAGTGCTGCAAGCATACGCTGAACATATAATTTCTCTCAAGCTTGCACTTTCAAATCTGCCGCTTTGAAGAAGTTTTGATAAAATGTCTGTATATAATGAAAAAAGAATGGTGATCCCATGTTTAAAATTTTTCTCATAGAAGATGATGCCACTTTATTTAATGAAATAAAAGACAGGCTTTTACAATGGTCCTATGATGTATATGGCGTAACAGATTTCGGGCGGGTCCTTCAGGAATTTACCGCCATCAAGCCCGATTTGGTTGTCATTGATATCCAGCTCCCCAAGTTTGACGGCTTTCACTGGTGCCGGATGATCCGCTCCCATTCCAATGTTCCGATCATCTTTTTATCATCGAGGGACCATCCGACAGACATGGTGATGTCGATGCAGCTCGGTGCAGATGATTTTATCCAGAAGCCCTTCCACTTTGATGTCCTTATCGCAAAAATACAGGCCATTCTCCGCCGTGTCTATAACTATAATACAGAGACGCTGGATATGAAAAGCTGGTGCGGCGCCACAGTGGACTATGCAAAAAATACGGTTGCCAATGAAAATGGAACGATTGAATTAACGAAAAATGAGATGTTTATTTTAAAGATTCTTATCGAAAAGAAAAATCACATTGTCAGCCGTACGGAATTGATCAAAAGCTTATGGGATGACGAAAGATTTGTCAGTGACAATACGCTGACGGTCAATGTAAACCGTTTAAGAAAAAGCCTTGAGAAAATAGGCCTCGGCACATTTATTGAAACTAAAGTGGGCCAAGGTTATATGGCGAAAGAAGAGGATCAATGACATGATCAAAAAGTTTTTGATCGAAAGATGCAGCTGGATCCTGTTGTTTTTATTTACACAGCTCCTGTTCCTTTTTATCACCTATATTGATTCAACCATTCCTGTTTCGGCTGTTCTTTATATCAATTTTTTATCTCTCATCATTTTCCTGATCTTTCTCGCAGTCCGCTACAATAAAGAAACACCTTTTTACAGAAGCCTCAATGAGTGGGACGGCAGTCTTGATTTGGCGGGTATTGCAGAAGCGGGAACCCCATTTGAAAAAATAGTGGAAAAAAGCATCACGGAGCAAACAGAAAGACAGAAACGAATATATGGTGAAAACCGGATCGCCCTGGAACAGGAAAGGGATGACTTATTATCCTGGATCCATGAAGTAAAGACGCCCATGACCGCCATGCATTTAATGATTGAACGGCTGGAAGATGAAAAGATGAAAGCCCGGCTGACGTATGAATGGCTCCGGATTCACTTATTGCTTGACCAGCAGCTTCACCAAAAAAGGATCTCATTTATCGAAAATGACCTGCATGTTGAAAGAATCGCCTTGGAGCCGTTAATTTTTAAAGAAATTAAAAGCTTGCAGTCATGGTGCATGCAAAAAGGGATTGGATTTGAAGTGGACCTGGAAGCAGATGAAGTACTCAGTGACGAAAAATGGCTCGCTTTTATCATGAGACAGCTCTTGACGAACGCCGTAAAATACAGCGATGCTGCCGACATTAGCATACGGAGCAGGACGGAAAACGAGCAAACGGTCATTGAAGTGCAGGACTTCGGACGGGGCATTGATCCGAAGGATCTGCCCCGCATCTTTGAGAAAGGCTTTACCTCAACAACCCGTCCAGACCAGGCCGCCACAGGAATGGGACTGTACTTGGCCAACAAAGCAGCCGAATCCTTGTTGATTCAAATTCAGGTAAAATCAAAACCGGGAGCAGGGACTACGTTCACCTTGATCTTTCCCAAGCAAAACGAATTTGTGAATCTCACACGCATGTGACATGATTGTCACATGCTTTTATCATTTGTTCGGCGATTCGAAGGAAATAGGCTGCTAATCCTTTTATGATAAACATATCAAGGATAAGCGAAAGCGCCTTGGTCAGTCCCGACAAGCGCAAGAGATTCCCGAGCTTTTAGCCGCCACAGGGAATGGGCTTGCGGCCTCAAGGGGCTGGGCGCTGGAGCTGGATATGAGTAAAGGAGTGAACGAACATGAGTATTCTTGAAGCACAAAAAATTTACAAAAGCTACGGGAATAAATTCAACAGGCAGGAAGTCTTAAAAGGAATAGACATTCAAGTGGAAAAAGGAGATTTTGTCAGCATCATGGGTGCCTCCGGCTCGGGAAAAACGACATTGCTCAACGTCCTTTCTTCCATTGACAAAGTGAGCCAGGGTACGATCAAAATAGATGGAAAAGACATTGTCGGCATGAAGGAAAAACAATTGGCCGAATTCCGGAAAAATCATCTTGGTTTTATCTTTCAGGAATATAATTTGCTGGATACACTGACTGTTAAAGAAAACATTCTGCTTCCATTATCTATTACAAAGACGCCCAAAAAGGAAGCCGAGCAAAAATTTCACCAGCTGGCATCCGAACTGGGCATTGAAGACCTAAAAGACAAATATCCGAATGAAATATCAGGTGGTCAGAAACAGCGGACATCCGCAGCCAGGGCTTTCATCCATGAACCAAGCATCATTTTTGCCGATGAGCCGACAGGTGCTTTGGATTCCAAATCTGCTTCGGATCTTTTAAACAAACTGAGCGGGTTAAATGATAAGCTTGGTGCAACGATTATCATGGTCACGCATGACCCGGTGGCAGCAAGCTTCTCTCGCAGAGTGATCTTTATTAAAGACGGACAAATGTACACGCAGCTGAACAGAGGCGAGGAAACAAGGCAATCGTTCCTGAAAGATATCATGAAAACCCAAGGCGTGCTCGGCGGTGTTCATGATGAACATTAATCAGATCATTTTCCGCAATCTAAAAAAGAACATAAAAAATTACTATCTCTATGTTTTTGCGTTAATTTTCAGCGTCGCCCTTTATTTCGCTTTTGTCACCTTGCAATATGACCCTTCGATGGATGAAGCAAAAGGGTCCATCAAAGGCGGTGCCGCTATCAGGACGGGTTCCATACTTCTTGTCGCGATCGTTTCTGTCTTTCTCCTCTATGCCAATAATCTTTTTATTAAAAGAAGGAGCAAAGAAATCGGCCTGTTTCAGCTCATTGGAATGACAAAGAACAAGATTTTCCGGCTGATGAGTACCGAAAATTTCATTATATACTTCAGTTCCCTGATCATTGGAATTTTGATCGGCTTTTCCGTTTCCAAGCTGATCATCATGATCTTGTATAAAATAACAGGCGTTGATGCGATTGCCACTTTGACGTTTTCGGCAAAGGCGCTCATACAAACGGTGATCGTTTTTTCCGTGATTTATCTTTTCATCCTGTTTATGAACTACTTTTTTATCAAGAGGCAAAGTATCCTGTCTTTATTCCGGATTCTTTCCTCAACGGAAGTAAAAGTAAAAAAATTATCCATTTTCGAAGTAATCATCGGAATTCTTGGCATTGTATTGATCGGAACCGGGTATTATGTTTCATCAAAATTGTTTGATGGTGATTTTACGACGATGACGGAGCTATTTTTGGCCATGACATTTATTCTGGCATCCGTTATTATCGGAACCTACTTTTTTTACAAAGGGTCTGTCAGTTTCATCTTCCATCTCATTCGCAAACAAAAGAACGGCTACCTGAACATCAACGAGGTATTGTCACTTTCTTCCATTATGTTTCGAATGAAATCAAATGCATTGCTGCTGACAGTCATTACGACAGTTTCTGCTTTGGCGGTCGGCCTGCTGTCTCTCAGCTACATTTCATACTATTCGGCGGAAAAAACAGCCCGGGATCAGGTGCCCGCAGATTTTGCCTTTACAGATGAAAAAGATGCAGATGAACTGAAAGACACTTTTAAAAGGAATCAAATCGCCTTTAGTGAAACAAAAATTCATGTTCTGCAAGCGGAGGCTAACGTTAAAGAAATTCTGGACTCCGACCTGGAAGGCATGAATTTCGATCCCAATGTCATGCAATTGTCTGTCGTCAGTGATAAAGAAATCGCTGGTATAGATGTTTCTCCCGAAGAAACGGTGTTTACCGGATATTCTGATATCTTAAAGAAGTTTATTTCTTTCAAAGAGACTGGGGAAATCAAGTGGAAAACGAAAAATGAATCAATTTCCCAACATTTCAAAGGCTTGCGAAAGGAACACATTCTTCCCTGGTATTTCACAAGCGGCGGCCTTCCGGTTGCCATTGTAGACGATACCGTGTTTAACCGTCTGAAACAGGATCTGAATCCGGATATTCAACAAGAATCTTCTATCTATATTGGCATAGATCTGAAAGACGAAAAAGATATAGAAAAAGCAAACAATATTTTTGACACACTGGAATTTAACGAGACTGCCGCTCAGGATTCTTTGTTTAACATGCTCAGCACCCAAAAGCAAACAATTGGGCTGGCCATGTTCATTGTCAGCTTTTTGGGACTTGCCTTTTTGATCACTTCGGGCTGCATCCTCTATTTCAAACAGATGGACGAAAGCGAGGACGAAAAACCGAACTATACCATCTTGAGAAAACTCGGATACACACGCGGCGACCTGTTGCGGGGCATCCAAGCCAAACAATTGTTCAACTTCGGGATCCCGCTTGGAATCGGATTGCTCCATGGCTATTTCGCCGTTCAGTCAGGATGGTTTCTTTTTGGAACAGAATTGTGGACACCGATGCTGATCGTGATGCTGGTCTATACTGGTTTATATTCCATTTTCGGAATACTATCTGTCCTGTATTACAAAAAGATCATTAAAGAAGCATTGTAAGGAAGCTCCGGGCATTTTAGCCCGGAGTTTTTTCATTTTGAAATTTTTTTCTTTTAATACCGAAAAAGCTTGGGCAATGCAATGTTCGAGCAGGTTTTACATCAGATATCCCATTTAAATAATGCCTTCTGCTGATGCAGAAAGCATTATTGTATCAGGATGACGAAGTACGATATAAACTTATATCATGCTCCTGATCAGTTTTTCGAGAAAAATGGGCAACTGTACAAACGCACTGTCGATATGAAGCCGTTCCGTACGCTGATGGGCATCTTTTCCGAAAGGGCCAATATTCATGACAGGAGCTTGGAGTTGACGCATTTCAGAAAAAGGAATATGATACAGTTTTCCCCAGACTGGCGTATTTCGTTCATAGGCTGTCCAGCCTTCACCCTTATCCTGATATCCAACATAGCTCAAATCGCATATCCCGTTAAAATAATGGACTTGGTTTACTTCCAGGCTAAATTCTTCTGCCGCTTTTTTTACAATTTGAACCGATTTTTGGACGAGTTTTTCATGGGATGAATTGACTGCCGGGTAATAGGGCGGAGCAAATAGCAATACGATTGCGGGAGCCAGCTCCTGGCATTTAATCATCAATTTGTCGGCAATTCCGATGGATTTTTCACGCTCATCCAAGTTCCTATTTTCAAGTATTTCGCTTTTGAGTTGTTCTAATTGCTCCGTGCCAAACTTTTTCTCCGCATAGGAATGCAATGCATCATAACGGAGTACTTTCACTTGGCCGACTCCAGCGGTCTGTTCTTGCCGGCAAATGGCTTTATAAGAATGATTGAACCGTTCAGCCGCATCCATGGCAGCTTGTTCAAACAAATCCATGATTTCGGCAGGCGTTCTCTTCATTAAAAATACATTGTATAGCGCCGCTGCCCGATAAGGAGTCTGTGTCGAATACTGCATTTTTAAATCCTTTTGGAGCAAGGATACCGGCAGCGGTGTGCTTTCTCCAAAGTCATTTTCTGCAAAGTTTTTGTTCCACTCCATCAATTGTGTCAAAAAAGAAGCGATATAATTTGCCGTAATGCCTTTTAGCGGTTCCCCCACGTGGGTTTCCTTGCCGTAAATCAAGGCTGCCGGCATAATTTTTCCCAGCGTTCCTGTATAAATATAATATTTTTCGTCACCCGGCATTTGGGAGAAGGATGGCTCGCTATTTAAAAACATCTTATATGATAGGTTAAATCGTTTCCGCAATTGCACGAGCACTTTAACAGCAGCCCGCATACCCGCCGAATTAACCTCTTCATCCGGAACAGTTGCCAGCAGTAAATTGATCGGCCATTGTTCGACACTTGCCTTTTCGATCAGGGCCATATGAAGGGCAAGTCCCATTTTCATATCCATCGTTCCGCGGCCAAACAAATATTTGCCCGATTCCAGATCGGCACGGGCCTCTTCCGGAAGCTCTCCCTTTCGTTCATGAAGAGCTTTTGTCAGCTTTTCGGGATTGAAAGCAAGCGGCTCCAGATCTCCATATTCTTCTGTTTGTACAGTATCAAAGTGGCTCAATAGCACAATCGTGTCTTTTGCATCTTTATTTTTATATAATGCTGTTACAGCATTGCGTCCCAAACCGGCGTCATGCAGCGCTACATGTTCGGGATTTTGTTGAAAATACGCGAGTTCCCCGAGCTTTTTCTCCAGCTTATATGCAAAACTTCGTTCACCATCTGTCAATGTTTGGCTTTTCCAGCCGACAAGCTCACATAACAACTTTCGAAGTGAATGAGGTGAATTCCACAAAAAACTTGCCATTTTTCATTCTCCCTTTTTATAACGAATTACATAACATGATGATCGTCTTTGTTGTTTAAAGACAGGTTTTTTCTTTTTTGTTTCGACATACGAAATTGATAATAGCCCATACAAGCAACAAAAAAGGCAACACCATAAAACAAGCCCATTCTTTGTGAAGGATCAAATGCCAAAAAGACCAGAATAAAGAGGCAAAATCCTATACAAAATAATGGCACAAAAGGATAAAACCGGACTTTATACTTCAAGTCTTCTAATTTTCCGCCATCCCGCAAATATTTTTTCCTAAACATATATTGTGACAAAGCTATGCCCATCCAAGAGATTGTTACAGAAATTCCGGCGATTGACATAAGCAAAACGAAAACGGCATCCGCTTCCATCACACTTGTCAGCAAGGACAACAAGGAAAACGACATTGTAAACAGCAGGGCCCTTAACGGAACTTTCCGCTTCGATAATTTCCCAAACCACTTTGGAACCATTCCCTCTCGAGACATTGACCATAATAAGCGTGTTGAAGCATAAAGACATGAATTGCCAACCGAAAGAATGGCTGTCAGTATGACAAAATTCATGATATCCGACGCAAAGGGCACTCCGGCAATCTCCATCATTGTGACAAACGGACTTTCCATTAGGCCGAGTTCAGATGCCGGGAAAATGGCCGATAACACTACAATGGACGCAAGGTAAAATACAATGATTCGAAACAATACGTTTCTGATGGCCCGTGGAATATTTTTCCCGGGGTCATCGCTTTCTCCCGCGGCAATACCGATTAATTCAGAGCCTTGATAGGAGAAAATAACATTCATCATCGTAATGAAAACGATTGCAATCCCTGCAGGGAAAAGTCCGGATGGGGCCAAATTTTCAAAGAAAGGCGCAGGACGGTCTTCCAACGGTATGACACCAAAAATACCGGCACATCCAATAATAATAAATGCAATGACCGCCAACACTTTAATTCCGGCAAACCAATATTCTGCTTCTGCAAAACCGCGGGTTGTCAAGGCATTTAAGGAGAAAAGCAAACAGATAAAGATAGCACACCAAATCCAAATGGAGACATTTGGAAACCAATGCTTCATTAATATGCCGGCTGCCGTAAACTCAACGCCAGCGGTAGCTGCAGAACCTACGAAATACATCCAGCCGAGTGAAAAACCGGCAGCGGGACTAATATAGCGTGTGGCATACGTTTGAAACGACCCGGTGACAGGCATATAAACGGCTAATTCGCCGAGGCACACCATGACCATATATAAAATCAGCCCGCCAAACAAGTATGCCAATAGTGCTCCGCCTGCACCGGATTGATTGATCGTATAGCCGGCATTCAGAAATAAACCAGTACCGATCACACCCCCCAGCGATAACATAAACAAGTGCCGGCTTTTCATCGACCGGTTTAATTCGTCTTGCTGACCGTGCTGAATAGACATACATTACAAACCTGCCTTTCATTAGGTTGACGGACTTGGCTGTAACATCCTTGATGTAAAATAAATATCTAAAACCTTAAAGATAAACAGCTTAAGCCTCCATCCTGTTTTTGAAATTCTGACATTTCCAGTTCAATCGTTTTGTAGCCGGCCGCTTGGATGTTCCTCTTGGTCGTTTCAAATCCTTTGGGAATTAAAACGTAATCATTAACCAAAATGCAGTTTGCCGAATATTCCTCTTCAGGAGGTACAATAATTTTTTGATATGGGGCAAAAGCCGGATGATCGATAAATTCTCCCGCCGCCACAACCAGGTTATCACCGAGATAAGTGATGCCTGTTTTTAAGTGAAAAAATTCCTTCAATGGAACGATCGTAGCTTTATAATTTTCTGAGGTCAAAATGTCCTTCAATTGGCGAGCTCCCGCTTCATTTGTACGATCCGAAATACCAATATAGAAATGATCCTCAATTTGCAGGATATCACCGCCATCCAAAGTACCTGGTGACTGGATGTGATAAAACTTTTCGTAGAACTTTTCAAGAACCGTTTCCATCCCTTTAATTTCACCGTTCCTTGAAGCAGCTCCCGGATTTGTGATGACTGCAAATTCAGGCGTCAGGACAGCGGTATCCTCAACAAAAGTGGAATCGGGGAATTGTTCACTTGCCGGCAAGTGTGTAACCATAACTCCGCATTTTTGCAACGCTTCCACATAAGCAGCATGCTGTTTTAATACTTTTTCATAATCGGGAATGCCGAGGCTGGATGTCGTTAGTCCCTTCACATAACTTTTCCCTGGTGTTTTGACAATCACGTTTTTATACAACTTTCATTCCTCCCCCTGATTCATCACGTACAACCGGGCAAGTCAAACAAGTCGGGCCGCCCGTACCTTTATAGCTAATTTCTTTTCCCTTATATTCATGAACCTTGGCTCCAGCTGCCAGCAGCTGCTTTTTTGTGATTTCGTTACCTGAAACCATTACACATACACGCGGAGCCAGTGCAAGCACATTGCATCCCAACTGATGATATTCCTCCTCGGGAACTTCAATCAGTTGAAAACCGCGTTCTATTAGGATTTTTCTGAAAAAAACAGGCATTAAACGAGAATGAACAACCGCCAAATCTTGATCTACGATGCTAATGATTGACATCAGATGCAGGCACTCGTCTTCTCCGCGATCGTGAGGCAATGGAACAACAATAAACTCATCAACTAAATGCTTCGTCATCTCCCGCAATTGGCGAATTGCTTCCTCATTTGTGCGATAACCAAGCCCGACGGCAAGTGTTCGATCGTCAAGCCAAAGGATATCGCCTCCATCCGCTACTGCATCACCGGTTAATTCTCCAAGGATTGGTATTTTTTTCATTTTTAGAAATTCTCGATATACCTTTGCCTCAGGCTGCCTTAATGCTTTCCCGGATTTTAAAACGATGGCTCCTTCCTTCGTAAATTTAACCGGATCATGCGAATATAAAGAATCAATCCCAACTTCAGATGACGGAGGCAAGTATTCAATGACTTGAACGTGCTTTTTTAAAATGGCAATAAACTCTTCATATTCATTGAAGGCTTCGTCATAATCGGGTTCTTCAATATAATGAAATACCTTCCACTCTTTATTGAGATTTTTTTGACTAAGGAAAGCGTCTCTAGGATGTTTAACAATAACATGCCGCAAAGGCTTATACATTGAAGAGCAATAATTCAACCAACTTCACCTCCTGGTTTTTCCGTTCAACGGAAATCATTTTCAATAATTGGAATGTTTGTTTTTAATATATACACTCCCGTGGTATGATGTCAATAGAAAAAGAGTATTTCAATTCGTTTCATTTCAACATAAAAATATGAAAAAGGGGAAAGCTGAAATGCAATCCATAGACAGGGCTATGAAAATCATAAAAGTGCTAGTTTCCAAATCTCAAGACGGGCTATCAATATCCGAATTATCAAGAGAATGTGATCTGCCGGTCAGTTCCATGCACAGAATGTTAAAAGCGATGATCAAACACGGGCTGGTCCAGCAGGATGAAGAATCCAAACGGTATGGATTGGGAAACATTTGGCTGGAATACGGCTTGCAAATGTACGACCGGATGGATTATATCAGCAAGATCAGGCCTGAATTGGAAAATTTAATGAAAAAAGTGGAAGAGAGTGTTTATTTGAGTGAGCCCATTGGGCATGAAGCACTTGTCATTGAACGGATAGATTGCGAAACTAATCCGATTCGCGTGTATGACCAGCTTGGTTCCCGCATTCCCATGCATATCGGGGCTGCAAATAAAGTCATGCTGGCTTTTATGCCCGATCATCAATCCGAAAGCATTATCCATGCCCTTCTTCCCGAAAAAGAAAGGAAAGGTTTTTCCGAGGAGCTAAAAAAAATAAAGCAAAGAGGCTACAGCGTAAGCCATGGTGAGAGGACCGAAGGTACTTCATCCGTTGCCGCTCCCATTTTAAATCATTTTGGAGAGGTGCACGGGGCTGTCAGCATCGGTTTTGTCAGTTTTCATTTGTCAGAGGAGCGCCTCGATTTTCTCATAAAAAATGTCGTTGCTGCCGGGCATGAAATTTCCAAGAAATTGGGGTATAGAGGACATCTAAAGTAAACCCCGGGGAAAAAGTTGCTGCCAACCAAAAAAAGGCCGTCCGAACAGGATGTAAGGCGTCCAAAGAGCGAAAAATCAAATTGGACATTCCCGCTGCTTCGGACACGATTAAACGGGGGGGAACCGGTTTTCCGATTTCCTCCGCTGTTCGGGTACGATTAAACCCGGGTTGATGACCATTTTTCAGGTTCCCTCCACTGCTCGGGCTACCGTTTCAAAACAACAAAAAAAGGTGTCCAGAAAGTCAGCGAAAATGGATTTTCTGCGACAACCCTTTTTCTTATATATCAAAAAGATCCATGTAAAAAGCTAATTTTGGAAATAGCGGCAAGTACCATTGCATGTCCGGGAATCATCACTAACGACTAAACGTATTTGTTCGTCACAAGGTGCTCATCAACCTCCCCAATGGAAGTTCTCCCTGAAATCGCCAGCTGCAACTCCGTTTCAGCGATAAAGTGTTCCAATACTTTTGTTACGCCGGTTTCTCCCGCAGCTGCGAGCGCGTAGGCAAAAGGACGGCCAATCAGCACAGCTGAGGCACCAAGGGCAATGGCTTTTAATACGTCAGCTCCTCTTCTTATTCCGCTGTCCAATAAAACCGGAGCGTCTTGTCCAACGGCCTTGCGAATAGACGGCAATACATCCAATGTGGCCACGCCCCCATCCAGCTGCCGGCCGCCGTGGTTCGAAACGACTATCCCCTTGGCTCCGTGTTTTACAGCCAGAATGGCATCCTCAGGATGGGTAACCCCTTTTAAAAGAACAGGAAGTTTGGAATGATTGCAAATATATTCCAAATGTTCCCATGTAAAATGAACATTGTTTCCTTCTTCCAGGGCTTTTTTGCTTGCCGCCTTCACGTTTTTCTCCGGAGGCTCTTTCAGTCTTGACAGAAATACCGGATCGGAAAAGAAATTTCCCATTCCTTCCCCTGATAAAAAAGGCAAATAAGCATTATGTAAATCTTTTTCCCGCCAGCCAAGCAATGTTGAATCAATTGTCACAACAATCGCCGAATAGCCGGCATCCTCGGCTCTTTTTAAAAAACTGTCCGTCAACTCCCGGTCAATGGGCGGATACAATTGAAACCATCTCAGGGCATCCCCCATGGCTTTTGCCACTTCTTCCATCGACTTGGTTGAAACATTGCTGAGGATATAAGGAACACCCAGTGCAGCCGCTGCTTTGGCCGGGGCAATTTCGGCTTCCGGATGGAGGATGGAATTAACGCCAATCGGCGCCAGCATGAAAGGGACGGGAATCCTTTTCCCAAGCAAGTCGATCGAAAGATCCCGCCGGCTGACATCCCGGCAAATCCGCGGTTGTATTTGATACTTTTGAAATGCCGCCAAATTCGCCCGCATCGTGTCGCCCGCTCCGGCTTCCCCCATTTACATAATCAAAGGGACCCGCCGCCAAAATTTGCTTTGCCCTCACTTCCCAATCCTTTATGGAAACCGGCAGCAGTTTAGCTCCTTCATCCTTGTTTTCATAAAATTTCATCTGAATGTCTTCGCAATTACTCAAATGAACACCCTCCCAAACGCTTACTTGGATGGAAGCATCCCTAACGTATTATTGCCTAAAATGGTATTTTAAATGGCAAAAATCAAATTAAAACTGATCAAACAATTGAATAAGGCCTTCCGTTAATCGGAAGGCCTTTAAGGAGTGAATATTATTTTACATTTTCCAAAAATAACCGGATGACATCCGCTCCGCCCACAAAAGTGCCGATCGAGCTTCCCAGGTTGGCAAGTACTACAACTAGCAGTATTCGTGTGACTTTGTTGTTCCAAAATCCTTTTATACTGAAAATATCCTTCGCAAGATTTTCGAAGTCTCTTACATGCGGTTTACTCACCATGGCCTGAACAATTCCTGCAAACCAGCCCGCCGCAAGAAGGGGATTTAAAGAAGTGATGGGCGCCGCAACGAATGCGGTCAATATGGCGAGCGGGTGCCCCAGTGCAACCGCTGCTCCTATTGCGGACAGAGCACCGTGCCATAACACCCAGCTGATGGTCTGCTGGAGACCTGCAGACGGATTGGCAAAAAAGGTGTAGGCAATGACAGCCAAAATAAGAATGGGAATGGACCAGCCGATGATTTTGGGGATATTGGATTTGGGCGGCAGCTCCGTTAAGCGTTTTAAATCATGATCCTTCTTGATTTCATTCACAATACCTGGCACATGGGCCGCTCCCAACACGGCAACGACTTTATCTCCAGGCGCTTCCTTAATTTTTTGAGCCAAATATTGATCACGTTCGTCAATTAAAGGGACTTTCAATTTAGGGAAATGTTCGGTAAATTCCTTTAAAATGGCGTTGATCGTGTCTTGGTTCTTCATCTTTTCCAATTCTTCTTCCGTGATTTTTTCATCACTGAAAATGCTGAAGCATATTTGCGTCAGCAGCTGGGCTTTTCCCCAAAAGCCTACATTGCTCCAGATGCGGGCAAAAGTCACCTGGATATTGCGGTCTGCCAGGACAAGATGGGCACCTGTCTCCTTCGCTGACTCAATTCCCTGGATCATTTCCTGCCCGGCCTGTATCCCAAACTGGTTTGCCATCCGCTTCTGAAAAGAAGAAATCGCCAGATTCATTAACAGCAGCGTCGCCTTTTTTTCCTTGATCACCTTAAAAATATCCATGTCTTTCCATTGATTTTTATTGACAATCGACTGGTACCTTTGTTCATCCAGCTCCACGCAAACCGAGTCAGGCAATTCCGATTCAATGACGCTTTTGACTTGTTCTGCACTTTGCTTTGAAACGTGCGCTGTTCCGATCAAAATGATTTCTTTATCATTTAACTCTATTCTTGTAACGTTCTCTTCAGACATATAAGTACCTTCTCCTAGATCCTATTTTTGAATGGTCTCGTTTCATATTACTTTGCCACTGCGGGATTAAAGCCGCAAGACCTTTTTTAAAAACAGTGTGATTTTTTTCATGAATAGCTGCTGAAGAAGGTATCATCCCCTGTACAATTTAAAACGAGACTCCGCGATGCGGACATTAGATCAATGATGTATTGAACGTTGGGAAGGGCGGAACAGGCGGGGAAAATTAAATATATAAATGATCGGGAGCGGTACTATGAATTCGATTGAACAAGCCAAAAGCTGAATCCATTCAATTACCCGAAAGAGCAAGTTCGAAAAAATGGCCGGTGTCTGATTGGATCGACGAAATAAACGATTTAGTATGAATGGAAGAAAGCCTGGATCTTTTATGATTGTTCCAGGCATTTTGGATTCTTTCACTCTTTCCTAAGAACCACTAAGGGCATCATCGAAAGCCGCAGGAAGTGGAATAGCTTGGTATATAAAAGATGCCGCTGTTGGAGTGTATACCGCCGCTCATCGTTACGGTCTGTTCCCAAGAATGTTTTGACTTAGTCATAAGAGGTTCAATTCTACTAACTTCCGAAAAACGGACCGATACCCTTCTCCTGTTTCAAACCAAGCAACTCTGAAACAGTGACAAATTGGTAGCCTTCATTCTCCAACGCCGTCAGGAGCTCTGGCAGTGCATCTGCAGTGGATGGATGGATATCGTGCATTAGAACAATTCCCCCCGGAGAGACGGCGCTTTGAACCATCTTCTTTACAGACCGGGCATTCCGGATTTTCCAATCTGTAGAGTCGACAGACCAAAGAATAATAGAATCACCATTTGCTTTAGCGTAATCTTTTAAGTCATCATTATAGGCTCCATAAGGCGGACGAATCAGATTTACAGCAATACCGGTTGCTTCTTTTATCTTCTCTTTCGTATAGTTCATTTCCTCTTTCATTTTGCCGGGACGCATTTTCGATAAATCCGGATGGCTTTTTGAATGATTGCCGATTTCGTGTCCTTCCTCCGCCACTTTCCGGGCAAGATTCGGGTAATAATCCACCTGATTTCCGAGCATAAAAAAAGTCGCTTTGGCATTGTGTTCTTTTAATGTTTTTAGTACCCTTGGGGTGACCGTGGCACTTGGCCCGTCGTCAAAGGTTAAAGCTACATATTTTCCATCCGGATTCAACTTCATTTGCTCTTGGCGAATCATATTATCTTTTTCCAGCTTTTGTTCCTTTGGCATTTTCAAGAAAGAGTCCACGTCTTTTTTTAAGAAGATATACATTTTTTCGATAGGGATATCAATTTCAACAGCTCCCGCGGCTTTTGAAGCTATTTCATATCCATTTATGTATAATGAAAAAGTTTTCCGGTCAATGGACCACTCCCAATCTTCCGGGCTTTGCATCAACCGATTCAATTTTTCACCGGGGACAAACGGTTGTATTTCTTCATTTTGCCGGAGCTCTTTCAATACAATCTTCCGAATGTCTTCCAGACTTTTTTTATTTAATTCCAATACATCGCCGATTTCAAGAAACCGCTCCTCTTTCATATCGATATTAAATATCTTTACGGCGTCCTCCCCTTTTGCTCCCCCCGTCATCTGGCTGGTACGGAAGACCAGACTATAAAAGTCCTCCGTAATCCGGTTTGTTTCCATTTGAATGTTCAAATGTGCAGGTTCACCCTTGGGAAGATTTTCTCCATAATGCTTAACTGCCTTCAAAAACGCCTCTTTCTTTTCCTTTATCCATTCATCAATATAACGATTGATTTTCTCACTATCCGTTTCGGGATGATTTATGGAATATGTATATTGATCTGTTTGCTTTGTTACAGTTTTCAGGTTTATTTTTGGATATCTGCTGATGATTTTCTCCTTTTGAATTTCTTCCTGGGCTTTTATTTTGGAAGCACCTGCCAATTTATGAATTCCGCCGGCAATCAAAAGGATTGCGATCATAATCGTAATCGTAATCCATCCGGGTAATTTAATTCGCTTCACCAATGAAATCTTTCCCTTTGATATATTTTTATAGAAAAAATCAAGTCTATCACACTTTTAATTTTACAATATATTATCAAATATGACAATTGGGTTACAAAGTTTTCCATTAAAACTCAGCTTTATAAATCGGGATGACAATTTCATTTTATTGCCCATTGAATCGTCAACAATTCGTTAAAGTTTGGCATATAAATCGTATATAATAATGGTACACACATTTTACAGAGGAGGAACACTATGAAAAAGCTAATGACAGCTCTATTTGCCGCAGCGCTCTTCTTTTCTCCTGTTGGCAGCCATTTCTTCCAGGACCATTCTCCAGTTGTTGAAGCCAAAGGGTATAAATCAGGAAAGAAAAGTTTTAATATGCAAAAAAACCCTTCTAATATCCAGAAACAAAAACAGGAAGCGCCAGCAACGAAATCTCCAAAGCAGCAAACAAATCCGAAAGGCGGATTCTTTTCAGGGGGCCTTATGAAAGGGTTAATGTTTGGAGGTCTTGCCGGTTTACTGTTTGGAAGCCTGTTCGCAAACATGGGAGTATTGGGGCCGCTCTTCGGATTAATGATCAATCTTGCAGCGATTTATTTTTTGATCGTAATTATCCGCAAAGTCTTTGAATCTCTAAAAAAACAGAAAAAGAGAGAGGATATGAACCCGTGGGGCAGATAATCATTACAGAACAAGATATAATAAATGCCATTTGCATCGATCAATCCCGCAAAAGAAACGTGCAGCCGCAGGAAGTGGAAGTTGAACTAATGTTTGACGATGACAGCGGATTTACTGCGGAGGCTTATATCCACGGACAAAAGCTGGCCCTGCAGACCATTCATATCATCGAAGCCGTCCGGGTGTGGCTGGATGAAATGTTAAATGAAAACCCTTTTGCCGGTATAGAGCTCGTTTTGGACGATGAGGAAGGTATTGTGGCGGTTATCAACACATAAGTGAAGGCGGGTGTCCAACAAGTCGATATTTCGGCTTTTGGACGCCCTTTTATAAGTTAAACTAGAAAGATCCTATTATTTGCTTAACCAATTCCCTGTTTCGCTCTTTAAACATTTCATTATGGGAGGAAACCATACCGAATTCATCTGCATCGGGCTGAATATATTGCTTCGCTTTATTCACCGCATTTGCTGCATCCTGGAAGGCACCGGCAATTAAATGCAATTTTCCCTCATGTTTTAAAATGTCCCCCGCTGCGTACAGCCCCTTTACCGAAGTTTCGCTGGATGCATTCCCGGCAATACAATCATTTTCTGCTCTCGCAATTTCCAACTTGCTGTGATCAAGGAGGGACATATCCCGTTCATAGCCATGATTAATAATTACTTCATCAATGGGAAGATTCGTCACTTCGCCTGTTTTCACATTCGTCAACTCCACCCGTTCAATCGCTTCATGTTTTTTACAAGCGATGAGTTTTGTAATCGTCGTATTCAAAAAACAAACAACGGAGCTGTTCATGAGTTGGCTCACTTGCGCTTCATGCCCGGTTAATTGATCCTTTCTATAGGTTAGATAAACACTTTTGGCAATCGGCTCCAATTCATTGGCCCAGTCAATGGCCGAGTTTCCCCCGCCGGAAATGATCACCGTTCTATCCTTGAAACGTTTTAATGATTTGACCGTATAATGCAAATTTGATACTTCAAACTTTTCGGCCCCTTCTATCTCCAGTTTTTGCGGTTTCAAAACTCCGCTCCCAACAGCAGCAATAACCGTTTTCGAAAAATGCTGCTCCCCTGAAGCCGTATGTAAAATAAACAATCCTTCATCATTTCGTGTGATCGATTCCACTTTTTCATTCAAAACGACTTCCGGATTGAATGTCAAACCTTGCTCCACAAGCTGTTCAATCAATTTTGCTCCCGGAATTGGCGTCAAGCCCCCAACATCCCAAATCATTTTTTCCGGGTATACATGAAGCTTCCCGCCCAAAAACGGCTGATATTCAATCAGCTTTGTTTTCATTTCTCTCAAACCACTGTAAAAAGCCGAGTAAAGACCTGCAGGTCCTCCCCCGATAATCGTTACATCAAAAATGTCCGTCCGCTCCATATTCTTTCACTCCCAGAATTTTATGCATAATGGATTATTATTCTCAATAAAATGGTTGAACTAATGTACACGCCTTTATATTTGATTATATCGAAATTGATAATCATTCTCAAATGAATAATGGCTTATTGGGGGCAAAATCATGATCCGCCTATATACGGATGCGCTTAACGCGGAGGTATGACGGGCGTTTGATCGTAAAAGATCTCCGTGAAGAAAATTTCTGACAAATTACAACCATGATCAGTCCAAACAGATGCAGAAAGTCAACCTTGTTAAAAGGAATCACCCGAATTATTTCACAGGAGTCAGGTGCCGTGATCCGTTACGGAAAAATATCCCGAAAAGAAAATGCAAATGATTCGCCGACACAAACCCCGGAAAGTGCTAGTGGATTAACGGTGGGTTAACTGGTTTTTCCGGGCAAGCTTCCCTTATCAAAAAGGTTTCGGACGTAACGAAAAAGGATATCGAAGTGATTGACGGATCCCTTCAAGTAAAACGGGTATCGGCGATTTTAAATACTGGCCATGTGGCTGCTCGGAGCTTCCTATTTTATATATTTACTGATGAAAAAGGATTAAAAAACGTGACTGCGTCTGGTATCTCCAAAAAAAAATTCAAACGGTATCGTCCTGGTTAAGCCGATACCGTTTGTTTAATAAAATGGACCTTTTCCTCTATTGAACCGAGCCTGACTGTGGTTTTACCCGGTGTTGTTTCCGGGAAAAACGGCCGTTTCATTACATAGGATAGCTTTCGATTTTTTACAATCAATTACCAGCCGCGTTCCTGCATTCTTTCACCAGGATTGAGTGTATTGATGTCGATCCCTTTCATTGCCGCTCCCAATTCTTTGGAAAGCTTACCGATAAGATCGTAATCCGTGTAGTAAGTTGTTGCTTGAACGATGGCACTCGCAAATTTTTCAGGGTTTTCGGATTTAAAGATGCCGGATCCGACAAATACTCCGTCTGCTCCAAGTTCCATCATCAACGCCGCGTCTGCAGGAGTGGCCACGCCGCCTGCTGCAAAGTTAACGACTGGCAGTTTTCCTTTTTCTTTGATTTGCTTAAGAATTTCATACGGTGCTCCAAGATTTTTCGCTTCAGTCATCAGCTCATCGTCATTCATTCTTGTGATCTTGCGTACTTGGGCATTCACTTTGCGGATGTGGCGGACAGCTTCCACGATGTTGCCTGTTCCAGGTTCCCCTTTTGTCCGCAGCATGGCAGCCCCTTCCCCGATCCGGCGGGCAGCCTCCCCCAAATCCCGGCATCCGCAGACAAATGGCACGGTAAATTCACTTTTTAAAAGATGGAATTCTTCATCTGCGGGTGTCAGGACTTCACTTTCGTCGATATAGTCGACGCCCATCGCTTCCAAAACCCTTGCCTCTACAATGTGGCCGATCCGGCATTTTGCCATAACCGGAATCGATACGGCATTCATCACTTCTTCAACGATTCTTGGGTCAGCCATTCTGGCAACCCCGCCTGCTGCCCGAATGTCAGAAGGCACTCTCTCCAGGGCCATAACGGCCACTGCGCCTGCAGCTTCAGCAACTTTCGCCTGCTCTGCATTGACTACGTCCATAATGACACCGCCTTTTTGCATTTGTGCCATTCCCCTTTTCACTGTCTCGGTACCCAATTCTTTTCCCATTCATCCCCACTCCATTCAAGTTGTGATTTGTTTCATTTGCCATTATTATAGAAAGTAAGTGATTCTGTTAAAAGTACCAGTTTTCACTAAAATGATAAGGTCAGATAAGGAGGATTGATAAAATGGATATGTTAGCTTGCAATTTAAACCGGTCCATAGACGTTCCTTTATATGAACAACTCTATTTATATATTAAAAAAGAAATTACGGAAGGCCGCCTCGAATATGGCTCCAAATTGCCGTCCAAACGAAAGCTATCCGAATTTCTAAAAATCAGCCAAAATACAGTGGAAGCCGCCTACGATCAACTAATGGCGGAAGGCTATGTCGAAGGTATTCCGCGAAAAGGTTATTTTGTGCTCGCCTATGAGGATTTGGAGTATGTGCAAACAGCCGCCGCCACCTCGTATGCACCAGCAGAAGAAAAAGAAAGCATGAAGTATTATTTTCATCCAAGCTGGATCGACACGAAGCATTTCCCGTTTGCCAAATGGCGAAAGTACGCGAAAGACACAATAGACGAACAGCATCACTCGCTTCTTTTATTGGGCGACAAACAAGGGGAATTTGAGCTCCGCCGGGAAATTGCCCATTATCTCTATCATGCAAGAGGGGTGCAATGTTCACCCGGGCAAATTGTGATTGGCGCCGGCAGTGACTTTCTTTTACAACAGCTCGTTTTATTGTTTCATAAAAAAACGGTGTACGGAGTAGAAGATCCTGGCTACCATGTCATCTCCCATATTTTAAAAAGCCATCTAAATGAAGTGCAGCCCCTGGAGGTTGATGAAGAAGGCGTAAAGGTGGATACACTTGACCAAACAGGAATCAACGTTGTCTATGTAACACCTTCCCACCACTTTCCTTATGGATCCGTCCTTTCGGTCAACCGGCGGATTAAGCTGTTGAATTGGGCGGCGGGACATGCAAATCGCTACATTATCGAGGACGACTATGACAGTGAATTCCGCTACAGCGGCAAATCCATTCCTTCTCTGCAGAGCATGGACCAAAGCGAAAAAGTCATTTATTTGGGGAGCTTTTCCAAATCACTCATCCCTTCTCTGCGGATCAGTTACATGGTACTTCCCCAGAAACTGTTACAGAGATATAAAGATGAGGACATTTTCTTTTATCATTGTTCAGTCTCCAGGATTGACCAGCACATCCTGGCCCGGTTTATGAAAGAAGGAGATTTCGAAAGGCATCTAAACAGAATGCGGAAGATCTACCGAAGAAAATTAGAGAAAACATTAGACATCTTAAAGCCTTATCAGGAAAGCGTCGAAGTCATCGGCGAACATTCCGGCCTTCACATCGTCCTTGGCGTTAAAAATGGCATGAATGAACAAGAACTTGTTCGAAGAGCTGCAGAAGCAAAAATAAAAATCCACCCTCTCTCCTTTTATTCGCTGGAGAAAAAAGTGGAGCATCCTCCAAAAATGATACTTGGATTTGCCGGAATCCCGGAAGATCAACTGGAAGCAGCCATTACGTTGTTGTTAAAGAGCTGGGAAATTTTATGAACCATTATTAAGATGGCGGGATTATATTTCAAATTACAAGTAATAAGAAAGAAAAGGGGGGGCAAGAAAATTGATCAATGAGCAAGCGACCATGTTAAATCCAAAAGGAACTGGACGGTGCAAAGAATCCAGTCTAGGGCTTGGTGTAATCACAAAAGATCAAAAGTGGGTAACCGGACAAATATGTGACGATATTGGGAAACCGGGATTGGTAATTGCATTTTTGAAATAGGGTCCACAACCAAAACATTCACCAGTCCATTATTGGCAAAGTTAGTCCGTGAAGGAATCATTTCCCTTGATGAACCAGTTACAGCATTTAAACCGGAATATCTGCCTCCCACCTCGACACTTCCTCCCGAACGCGCGGGGCAACTTCTGTTCCGAGCAGTTCGATGGCTTTCATGACCTCATGATGGGGCATTGTACCAAGCGGTACGTGAAGCATAAAACGGGTAACGCCGACATGTTTACGAAGGTGGATGATTTTCCGCGCCACGGTTTCCGGATCGCCGACATATAGTGCTCCCTCAAAACTCCGCGCCGCGTCATAACTGGACCGATCGTAGCGGCCCCAGCCGCGTTCACGGCCAATTACATTCATCATGTGCTGGGTAGACGGGAAAAATGTATCTGCCGCCTCTTCCGTATTTTCCCCTATAAAACCATGGGAATGAGAGGCTACCCGAAGCTTCGACACATCATGCCCCGCTTTGGCGGCCGCTTGTTTATAAAGTTTTACAAGCGGCGCAAACTGTACCGGCCTGCCTCCGATGATGGCAAGCGCAAGCGGGAGTCCAAGCCGGCCCGCCCGAATAACCGATTGTGCATTGCCCCCGCTTCCAATCCATACCGGCAGCGGATCCTGAACAGGTCGCGGATATATACCAAGATTGTCAATGGCCGGGCGGTGCTTTCCTTTCCAGGTCACCTTCTCGGATTTGCTCAGTTCAAGCAGCAATTCAAGCTTCTCTTCAAACAATTCTTCATAATCATTTAAATCATAGCCGAACAGCGGAAAAGATTCGATAAACGAACCCCTTCCCGCCATGATTTCCGCCCGCCCGTTCGATATTCCATCGAGTGTGGCGAAATCTTGGAATACCCGGACCGGATCATCAGACGAAAGCACCGTTACCGCACTCGTCAGCCGGATCCGTTTTGTTCGGGAAGCGGCAGCCGCAAGCACAACGGCAGGGGCCGAAGCAGCAAAGTCCTTTCGATGATGTTCGCCTACCCCAAACACATCCAATCCAACCTGATCAGCAAGGACAATCTCTTCGACAACCTCGCGGATCCGCTGAGCATGACTGATCACCTCACCTGTTTGAACGTCAGGCGTTGTTTCAACAAACGTGGTCACTCCGATTTCCACTCATATCCCTCCAATATGGGTCGTTCACCTTCAGTTACTTAAAGTAATAAACTAATTTTGTGATATTCATTTGTTAAAATCAAGTTTTTTACCTAATGTAAAATGGAATATTCATCCAGTACCGCTTTAAACAATTAAATTTTCCAATAATGACAAGTAAAGCAAGAATCGATATACTCTAATTACCGTTAGTCATTTTTTATTGAAGGAAGGTTGATTGATTGTATGAAAAATACGCCGCTAACAAAAGTTTGGTTTCAACCGTTCGCCAGTTCGGATGAATATCAGGAGATGCTGTCAAATTTACAAATCAGTTCTCAATTTGATATGAGATTTCGTGGACTTTACGAATATTACGGAAAAGAGTTCATTGCCTTCAAACGCGAGAACCCCCATAACCCATCCCGCAACGAATTTCTCCGGATTTTTTCTTCTTATATGACTGATTACCTGGAAGATGGTTGCCCCTCCTCTTGGAAAGATTGCAGACCTTCATTTTGGAAAGAATTCATTTTATATTATTTTCCCTGTAGAATGAGGGTAACACCCGAACAAAAAGAAGTGGATCGATTGCTTCCGCAATTGATAAAGTTTGTTTCATGGCTCGATAAAAGAGTGGGTACATCATGGTCAAGCATAGTGAAAAAATATGCCCAAGAAGCCTACTTCGAGCTGAAAACTTGCGAATCTCTGCTAAACTTCCTCTTTTTAATTCAATACCCCCGGATTTTTAATGATGATTGGAACGCAACAAAAGATATAGATAAACTGGAAGAATTACTTAGTAGCCTTCATGATTCTTTTATTGGCTATTTTCAAATCAAGGAAATCTCGAAAAATGTTGTCATTGCCACTAACATAAAAGATCAGCGTATATACCGTATTAAAGACTTGCAGAACAATACGATGGCACCAGGCTTTCTTTTACATGGCTGTATCGGAAAAAGAAGCAATGAAATGTTTTGGACATGGTGTTATACGAGTGGCGTATATCCAAAAAGAGCAAAAAAGTTTATTTTGCGAATAAACGACTGAGCTTTCCATGAAAAAATGCTATGATAAAGGCGTCAAGTTTGTTGCCTCATATTTGTTGAAAAAATCAATAAGAGGAGAATAACCGATGGAAAAGAAGCTTGAGCTCATTCTGGAAAAGTTGGGAGAACTTGATTCCATAAAATCAGAGATTCATTCATTTAAAGGTGAAGTCCAAGGAAAATTTTATTCAATAAAAGATGAATTAACGAAACTGAACGATAGAGTCACGAATATTGAATCAACAATGGCTACTCAAGAGGATATTGCACATATGGCCACTAAAGAGGATATCGCCGATATGACTACCAAACAAGACATGGCCCGTATGGCCACTAAAGAAGATATTGCCGATATGGCTACCAAACAAGACATCGCCCGTATGGCCACTAAAGAAGATATTGCCGATATGGCTACCAAACAAGACATCGCCCGTATGGCCACTAAAGAGGATATTGCCGATATGGCTACCAAACAAGACATCGCCCGTATGGCCACTAAAGAGGATATTGCCGATATGGCTACCAA
>NZ_JBFEGN010000053.1:0-26875 GCF_047228825.1 Siminovitchia jepli | reverse complement strand
ACCGCAAGGGAAGCCTCGAGCGAGTCCCCTCGTTCGACAGAACGATTTGTGCGCGAACGTCGTGTGGAAAAGCTCCAATCCGCAACCAGAACCTCATCTGGAAATGGGAAAAGCACAAAGTACACACACGCCATTGCGATTTGTGGCAATGGAACCGTGACCCTTTATGGTTACGGAACCTCCCCATTTCAATGGGGAGAGGTTTCAGATGGAAATATAAAAAACGGGCAGTGTTTACCGCCCGAAATATTTAATCCAGCAGCCGATTATTTTCATCCACTTCCATCACTTTTGCATTGGGATGTTCGCCCGGAATAAAACCGGCTCCCCGGCAAACACTGCAATTATATTGCCACCCCTCATCATCAGCAAGCATTCCTGTTCCTTCACAAGCCCTGCATATGTTTTCTCGGTCAACTGCCATAAATGATCCCTCCTTGTTTTTATTTACCCATACTACTGCTTTGATGAACCATTTTTTTGCCTTTCCTTCACCCAGTTAATCATCCCGCCTTTTAATAACACATCGATCTGGCGCTGGGATAAAGCATGATTTACTTCAATATCAAGGTTTTTGTTTTTGACATGGATTGTAAATTCATTTCCCTGCTTGATTTTTGTTCTTACATTCTGCAGTTGAAGGACGTCCCCCTGCTCCAGCCGGCCATAGTCTTCCTGATGCTTAAAGGCTAGCGGCAGGATCCCAAAGTTGACGAGATTTTGCCAATGGATGCGGGCAAAATCTTTTACTAATGCAACTCGCAATCCCAAATATCTCGGGGCAAGCGCCGCGTGCTCCCGGCTGGAGCCCTGTCCATAGTTATATCCGCCCACGATGGCATGCCCGCCTTTAATAACAGCTTCCATTGCCCTTGTATAGTACGTGTGATCAATGATTTCAAAAGCAAATTTGCTGATTTCGGGCAGATTGCTCCTATAAGGAAGAACACGGGCTCCGCCTGCTAAAATTTCATCCGTAGAGATATTGTCGCCCATCTTTAGCAATACAGGCACTTCCATCTGGTCCGGAAGCTCATCCATGGGTGGAATAGAAGCAATGTTCGGTCCTTTATACAACTCAACTTTTTGTGCTTCTTCAAACGGGAGGGGAGCATCCAGCAAAGTATCGTCGATTGTTGGATTTTTCGGTTCTTTCACTTTTGGATACGGCATATCAACTGTTCTTGGATCCGTAATTTCTCCAGTCAAGGCTGATACAGCCGCTGTTTCGGGACTGCATAAGAATACACTGTCCTCCTGGGTTCCAGACCGCCCGGGAAAGTTTCTCGGTGTAGTACGCAGGCTGTTTCTTCCTGTAGCAGGCGCCTGGCCCATCCCAATACAGCCATTGCAACCGGCTTGGTGCAGCCTGGCACCCGCTTGAAGCAGGCTTGCAATATGGCTTTCTTTTACTAAATCGGTCAGCATTTGCCTCGAAGTCGGATTAATGTCAAATGAGACGCCCATTGCCACCTTTTTCCCTTTTACTATTTCTGCAGCAATGGCAAAGTCTCGGAAACCGGGGTTGGCCGATGATCCGATATAGGACTGGTAAATAGGCGTTCCGGCAACTTCTGAAACAGGCACGACATTCCCAGGGCTGGAAGGTTTGGCAATCAGGGGTTCCAGCTCAGATAAGTTGATCTCTTCTTCCAAATCGTAAGTGGCTCCCCTATCCGCTTCAAGTTCAATCCAATCTTCTTCCCTTCCTTGTTCTTTCAAGAAGCGCCTGATTTCCTGATCGGACGGGAAAACGGTGGCAGTCGCCCCTAATTCCGCCCCCATATTGGCTATAACATGCCGGTCCATCGCATTTAATTCATCCAAACCCGGCCCAAAATATTCAATGACCTTGCCGACCCCGCCTTTTACGTCATGTCTGCGAAGGAGTTCAAGAATAACATCCTTTGCGCTGACCCAATCCGGTAATTTTCCGGTCAATTTGATCCCCCACACTTGAGGCATTTTGACGTAAAAAGGTTCTCCCGCTATGGCTAGAGCAACATCCATTCCTCCCGCCCCCATGGCTAGCATGCCCATGCATCCGTTTGCACACGTATGGCTGTCCGAGCCAAGCAAAGTCTTTCCCGGCTTGGCCAAACGCTGCATATGAACCGGATGGCTTACCCCGTTTCCCGGCCGGCTGTAATACAATCCGAAACGGCGGGTGGCGCTTTGCAAAAATAAATGGTCATCTGCATTTTTGTTATCGACCTGTATGATGTTATGGTCGACATATTGTGCCGACGCTTCTGTTTTCGCACGGTCCAGCCCCATCGCCTCAAGCTCCAGCATCACCATCGTTCCGGTCGCATCTTGGGTAAGGGTTTGATCAATTTTCAGGCCAATTTCTGTACCTGGGATCATTTCACCTGATACAAGATGTGATTGAATCAATTTCTGGGTAATATTTAACGGCATCTTTCTTCCTCCTGTACGAACCTTATATAACGGTTCTCATACTTTTATTTATGATTGTTAATTGCGTAATGAATTATACGCAACTCCTCTGGCTGAAGATCTGTTATTGTTATACCTTTACAGATAAAGGTATAAACGAGGGTTTTAATGAAAAAGCCCTGCCTGTTTCGATTTCTCCAGGAACCCCTTTGTCTTTCTGTTGATCGGCTCTTTAAGAAAGGTGCCAAACAACACGGCTGCCAAACCGAAAATGGATAGGAAGAGAGTATCCTGCAATACTTTTGGCCAGACAATGCCCCCAATGGCTTCCCTCATCAAATCGACTGCATACGTGAAAGGCAAAAAAGGACTGATAATCTGAAAGAACTCTGGCAACAAAACGACCGGGTACGTTCCGCCGGAACCAGCAATTTGCAATACGAGCATTACGATCGCCAACGCTTTGCCAATATTGCCAAACACAGAAACAAGCGTATATACAATCAGCATAAATACCAAACTGATCAACAAGCCAAAGACAGTCATCCAAAAAGGATGTTTGGCGGGAACCCCCAGGATGAAGAGATCCCCCGAAGTGACAATAATGGTTTGTAAAAAACCTATGGAAAGGAATGTAAAAAGTCTTCCGAAATAAATCTGTCTTCCTGTATATCCTTCACTGTTCGCTACGTCCACAGCAAGGAGCGAGATGAGAAGAAGTGCGCCGACCCAAATGGATAAAACGGTATAAAAAGGGGTCATCCCAGTTCCGTAATTTTGAATGGGAAACACTTTATTTTCATTTAACAGGACCGGCTCTTCAAAAAAATTTTTCTCGGCACGCGGATCATTCAAAAGCAGTTGAATGATTTCATTAATATCTGTTTCTCCTTGTAGTTTACGAATTTTATCCGCAAGTTCATTCACCTTTTCATTCACATACGGAAATTGGCCGTGGGCGTATACCAGCGCTTCTTTGCCTTTGCCCAAATTTTTATCCGTCCTGTTTAAGATCCGTTCTGCTTCCGGTAAAGAATCCTGTATATCCGTCAAAATTTTCTTGGCCCCCGACAACGTATTTTGGGCCTTCGAAATTTCATTCATTATGGCCGGCTCAATATTCTCCTTATACTCTTTTGCAAAGGCATCGATTTTGACGGTGGTATTGCCTGCCATTTGCTTCAGGCTCGCCAACGTTTCGTTAAATTCTTTCTTTTTGTTTTGCAGAAACCCGTTTAATTCGGCAGCTTGCTCCTGAACTTGCTGCAAATCCGCTTTTATTTCCCTCGTTTTAACGATGGCTTGATTAATTTGTTCATCATTATTTGAAGGCGTGTATTCTTCACCATCCGCCTTTTTATTCTGGTCATTCATATTTTTGGCCTTGGTTAACGCTTCGTCTATTGCGGCCAATGTACCGATGGATTCATTTAGTCTTGATTGCATCCGGCCATAAATTTCATCCCCTTTGCTTAAGTCAATATCCTCTGTCTGTACTCTATCAAGAAAATCATTGACATCTTTGGCAATCCTTTGGACTGTTTCCAAATCCTTATGGATCTTCGGTGCCATTTCCCGAAGCTTGGCATCTGCCTTGGAAAGAAAATCCGAGGTTTTATGAATGGTCCCAAGGCCATTGCTTGTCAAACGCTTTGCTTCAGGAAGCAACGATTGCGCTTTATGGATCATTTCCTGGGCAGATTCAGCGTCCTGTAACGATTCATTCATTAACCGGTGAATTTCAGGCAAATCCTCTTCCAGCTTGAAGACATATTGTTCAAACCGCTCAATATCCGGCAAATCTTTCTGCAATTCAACTCCTATTTCGTTAAACAGCTCGAATATCACACCGTTGACCGTTGCAATAAACTTGCTGCTCACTTGTTCTACAATCATCGATGCTCCTTTTTGTGTAATTTTCGGTGAAATGGAATTGATTTTCTCGTTCACGTAATACTCCATCTTTGCTTTTTGCGGCCGGTCTGAAATGACTGTTGCAAGCCTTTCGGAAAAATTCCCCGGGACAACCACGACAGCATAATAATCACCATTCCTGAGTTTTTTTATGGCTTGTTTCCGGTCTGTAAAGTGCCATTCCAAATCATCGTTCTCTTTCAACGTGTTCACCAATTCCTTGCCTGCATCAATTGCTTTTCCCCTGATCTCAGCACCCTTATCCTCATTAACGATGCCAACAGGAATTTGATCTGTATTTGCATACGGGTCCCACATCGCTGCAATATTCAGCCATGCATATAGTGAAGGTAGCAAGACAAGACCGCCTGCAATGATGGCAGCGGCCCAATTCGTACCGATATTTTTTATGTCGTTTAAAAAAATATGTACAATTCGATTCATGTAAAATCCCTTTTTCAGTTAGTTATTTTTAATTAATATACCCTTCCTTCCCTTCCTTAATCTTCTGTACAAATTTTGAAACTTTCAAGCATCCTCGTACGTAAAGGAAAGTAGAACTCAATATGAGAGGAAGCGATCAAATGCTAATTGTGACAACAGAAAACATAGCCAACTATAAAATTGTTGAAATTAAAGGACCTGTTTTTGGCATAACGGTAAGGGCAAGAGGAGTCGGAAAAGACATTGTTGCATCATTCAAGGGTTTATTAGGGGGAGAAATCAGCCAATATACAGAAATGCTTGAAGACGCCAGAAAACAGGCTATTGATCGAATGGTACAAAATGCCAAGGCCATGGGTGCGAATGCTGTAACGATGATGCGCTTTGATTCGGGAGAAATCGGCCAAAACATGAGTGAAATCATTGCTTATGGGACAGCAGTGGTTATAGAAGAGGTTTAGCTCCGTTGAAGTGGATTGTGGGATTTTACGGCATACAAATATTGCTGTTCATTGTTCTCATTGTCGTTTCCTGGCTGATTTGGGATAAACGTTTCAAAAGAAAACACGGACGGGATGTTCCGGAGGGTTTTATTAAAACAACTGAAGTAAACATTGATCCGACTACTAAAAAAAAATTAATCGTCTATTATCACCCTGAAACAGGCGAACGCTTTTATAAAGAGGAAGATTGACAAAAAAACCATAGCCTATTAGAATATCGTTTTTAAGGACTGTATAACGGTTGGGCTGATGTCCCGGCTTCGCAACCATAGCAGCGAATACACGAGGCTCTCCTGAAATTGCTGATCGTTTGTCATGCTTGATGGGCTTTCACCCAAAATTCGGGCACCATCTTGACCATTTTTATAATTTACTCCGGGTTTCGGGCACTAAAAGCCTTTCTTCTTGACTTTTTTGCGCTAATACCCGGGCTTTGGGCATTGTCACCCAATAATTTTTTCGCTTTCTTTCCTAGCTCGGGAATCTTAAACGATCAAGTTCGCTTTTAAAAGACGCTGCCCACTGTATCATCGAAATTGGGCAGGCCCCAACCGCGGCTTTATCCAGCCTTCTAAACAAGCATACATTTAAATAAAAAAATAAGGCGTAAACTGTCCATCACTCAGTTTACACCTTATGATTAAAATATTATTTTTTTGGGAGCTTATTCCTGAACAACGGCAGCTTCTCCAAATAAATAATATCATCACGGTCAGCTGCATTTCCTTCCGCCAAAATAGCTGCTCTTGCCACAACATGACCGCCTGCCTGTTGAACAAGCTCCTCCAGGCCGCGAATGGACTGTCCGGTACTGATGACATCATCGATAATGGCCACCCGCTTCGCTTCTATTTTCTGAACATCGTTGTTGTCAAGGCACAACACTTGTTTTTTCTGGGTAGTAATGGATACAACCTCATGCATAAGCGGTGTTTCCATATACGGTTTAATGCTTTTCCGCGCTACAACATAGTGCTTCATGCCAAGCTGTTTGGATATTTCATATACGAGCGGTATACCTTTTGCTTCCGCAGTCACCAGCACATCCACTTCGGGCAGCTTGCGCGCAAGCAATGGGGCGGCATAAGCCACGAGCTCTGTATCGCCCAAAATAACAAAGCTTGCAATGCTTAGTTCATCTGAAACCGAAACGACCGGCAGTTCTCTTTGGATATCACCAACTGTTAACGTGTATGTCTCCATCTATATCCCTCCTTAAAAACCGAATAATCCGATGAGAAATTGAATAATCAATCCGGCAAGCATTCCAAGAAACGGATCAGTGATCGCTGTTACAACCATTGTGATTCCACCAATCAATCCGGAAGCAGGTTCACCTGTTGAAAAAGCTGAAGCCGCATTGCCGGGAAATGTTACAATGGCACCCAATACAAACAAAAAGCCAGCGATCGAGGAACTCGGAACATATTTACCAATTTTCGGAAGCAGGCCGGCGAATAAAATAATGGCCATGAGTGACATCATCAATACACCTGACCAAACCGGATGGGGAGCGCTCGCAGTTGCAGAGATAACCACCTCTACAGGTGCTCCTCCAAAGAAAGAAGAAACCATGTCAGCAAGGCTGCTGATAACAGTTAAAACATCGACATTGACATCGGTTTTGGCAATATCCCCATTAATCTTTCCAAATGCAATGTTGGCCCCGATATTTAAGCAGACCATTGCCAATGCGCCGCGGATGACCATTGGATTTATGACCAATTTTCGGCGTGTAATTTTTTCCTCTGATACTGTCTGAATGCCTTCGTCTCCATTTTTTGTAAGAAAATTATATACAATACTTGAAAGAATGACCGATATTGTAATCGTATAAACGAGGTCCTTCGTAGCCATGTAAACTATTAAGGCACTTGCAAAGGATGTGATCCCTACCATTTTATCATTTTTAGCCATATCCCATGCGACCTTCGATAACATGATTCCAACGCCGGCCATCATCCCGGAGGTAATAACAGGGCCAATCCAATCTATAATTTTTTCAAGCAGGCCGAATAATCCAATCGGGACCATAATCAGTGCCCCGAAAAACACCATCGAAAGCCGCTCACGCATGTTTTTCCCCATCGTACCGGCCAGTGTGATCGTTTCAGCCTGATAAGAAATAACCGGTACCGAACCCATAATCGCGTTCCCGCCGGCTCCTACAACAAAAGCCAACGCTGTTGGAATAGAGGCAAAACCAAAAGTCATCGCAAGAAGTCCCTGAGGAAGCCCGTTTAGTACCACGCTAAGTGCTGCCAAGATGTCTTTAATGATATCCATTTTACACTCCAATTCTAACTTATATATAAATGAATCATCACAGCTTTCACTGGATCATTCAATCTATATATAAATATTTTTCTAAATACGAACATTATCGAGTTAACAATAATTATTGTACGTGTTTAGAAAAAACTTTCAAGTACTTTGATTAAAATTCCAATATTTAATAATTTTTTATTTCAAGGTTATTTTCATGCATTTTATTTGTGGTATGAAAAAGAGAAGGCTATAATAGCGAAGTGCATTTTTTTAATATGGAATGGAGTGATGACATCATGAGAAAAATAACCTTCTCCATACTGGGGGCGCTTATTTTAGCTTCCTGTTCCAGTGACGGCCAAAAAGCAGAAACTTCAAAACCGGAGCAAAAACACGAGGAAAATATTAAAGAAAATGAAGCTTCCGGGACACCCGGTCCCCAGGAGGAATCCGTAAATTTCGAAGAACTTCCTACAATCAACGAGATCATGGAGAACAAAGAATACTCAATGCAGGTGGAAACTGACAATCAAAACAAGCGAATATTATTTTTTGAAAATGATAACGGAGAAAAGTTATTTAAAAGTATTTACATTAAACATGATCAGCGCTTAAAAGTAATTGATCTGGCAAAAGATCAAATGGTATATAATGAAAAAATTTCCTGATGGCAGACAGCCCCCGTCTGGCTTTCAATCATTCAGGTGGGCTTTTTAATATATTCGTATTTGAATAACAGCCTTCAAGCTGTATCTTATTTTATATGTCTATAAAGGCACGGTAATTGCATTTGGCTTCTATGCAGCCCTTTCAGCTCATTGGAAAGACCTTCCTAAGAATAGAAGGTCTTTTCTCAAATGATGAGCTTTAAACTTCCGACAACAGACTTCTTTCCCAATCCGATTCAAGCCTAACCTTTGGAACGGGAGTCGGTTTACCATTGTCATCAATGGCAACCATCGTAATCGTGGACGTTGTCGTAATTCGCTTTTCATCTGTTTTCAAATGATGGCATTCCACTTTTACATATACCTTCATTGAAGTATTTCCCGTCGAAAGGACAAAAGCCTCCAGCGTTAATATGTCCCCCACTTTTGCCGAGGACAGAAAGTTTACAGTATTGATGGACGCGGTGACAACCCCTTTTTTGGAATGCTTCATCGCAGCAATTGCTGCAATTTCATCAATATAAGCCAGGACGGTTCCTCCGAAAATAGTGCCCATATGATTCGTATCAGGTGGAAGGACAAGTTTTGTCTGGATCGTCCTTGATACATTTGAAGAAATTTCTGTTTGCATAAGAACGCCTCCTTCCTTTTGTTGATTGCTGCTAGTTTTTCGCTAAATACAAGGTTTCATGATTTTTTCTTCATAAACTTTTTAAATCATAGTACACGAAGAGGTATATGACAACCTCATATGAAAGCCGGATTAAAGAACCTTTCCTGTCCATTTGAAATGGGAGCCGGCACTGATGTTCTCTTAGGGGCGAATATTCAAATCAAATATAAAAACCAGAGCTTTCTATAAGTTGGAGAGCTCTGCCTCCTATTTACCCAACAATTTCTTCAGAAATATATTTTCCCATGTTTTCCACGGAATGGCGTTTTTCAAGAAAAGAGCCGTTTTTACCCCTCTGCCTACCGGGTACCTGAGCCTGCCCGCTTCTTTCCTCATACATAGATCAGCAATGAGTGAAGCGACGATTTGCGGATCTTCGTGCTTAGCTTCGCCTTTTTCTAATTCACGTAAAATCGACTTCATATAAAAAGAATAGGGCGAAGAGTCCGGCATCGATTTCCGGGCAATTCTTTTTCCCGTTGACCAGATCGATGTTTTGAATGATCCCGGTTCAACCAGAAGTACATCAATACCAAACGGCTTCGCTTCCAAACGCAAACATTCGCTCCATCCTTCCAGTGCATGTTTGGAGGCCACATAAGGAGATATTCCCGGAAAGCCTACTTTGCCGGAAATACTGCTTATATTGATGATTTTCCCCTTCTTTTGCTTTCTCATTGCGGGAAGAAAGGCCTGGGTAACGGCAATCAATCCGAAGAAGTTCGTTTCAAATTGCTCTTTATATTCTTCCACACTGACTTCCTCGCAAAATCCCCCCATCGCAAAACCGGCGTTATTAATTAGTATATCGACAGGAGGTATTTCGCCAAGCAAAAAGTGGATCGCTTCCGGGCAAGTCACATCAAGCCGAACGATTTTCACTCGGTCTTCAACTTGATGATGCCGGCATAAGCGATTTAATTCTCCCGCTTTTTCCAAGGATCTCATTGATGCTATTACTTGGAAGCCCCGTTTTGCCAATTCAACGGCTGTAAGCAGTCCAAAACCGCTTGCGGACCCTGTAATGAAAGCTGTTTGTTTTTCCATTTCATTTCCCCGCTTTTAATACTTCTTTGCCAGATTCCCATAGATTCCACGGATATTTGTTAGGAGGAAAGTTCTCAACCCGAATCATTTCCTTTTTTACAGGATGTTCAAATTCCAAAGAATAAGCCCATAACGCAATTTGCTGTCCGGGACGGTTTACCTGCTGCCCGTATTTCTGATCCCCGTATAAGGGGAAGCCAGACGCTGAAAGCTGGACGCGAATCTGGTGGGAACGGCCTGTGTGAAGCTTAACAGACAACAGGCTCATCTTGGCATTATTGGCAAGCATTTTATATTCCAACACTGCTTTCTTGCCGTTTTTATGATCCCGAGACACAGTTTGAACGATGTTCTTCCGGCTGTTTTTGAACAAGTAATGTTCCAATAAGGCTTCTTTTTTATCCGGGATGCCCCTTACAACCGCCATATACTTTCTTCCAATCTTATTTTTCTGCAAGGAATCAGACAGCCTGGACGCGGCCTTCGATGTCTTGGCAAACACCATAACGCCTCCTACGGGCCGGTCAAGCCGGTGGACAAGTCCAAGAAAAACGTTTCCAGGCTTTTTGTAGCGAATTTTAAGGTCGTTTTTTAAAAGTGACAATAAATCCGGGTCACCGCTTGCATCTTCCTGGACAGGGATGTTCACGGGCTTCTCAACGATCAGGAGATGATTATCCTCATATAAAATCGGAATTTCCATGTATAACCAATACCCTTCAATAGAATGTCATTTCCATTGTATCCCAGTTTAGGGTTAATAGAAACTCCTCCAAACCGCTAACATCTGCAATCCAAGGCTTCAGCGATGCAATGGATATGTCCGCCTGTACCTTTAAAGACAGGCATATAAACCAATTCGTAACGGGCTTTTCTCTCTTTATCCGGTTCCTCCCTTGCCCAATGCAGCCCTACAATGTGAAAGCATCCTTATATTGTTCAAATGCTTTTTCAAAATGATCCGGAATGCTATCAACCAAATGAGTGAAATAACGATTTACGCAGTCCGTCGCAAACCATTCACATAATTTTCCCGAAAAAGCACTCACTGTCATACTGATATACCCATCTTCAACCTGAATATCTTTTTCAAAACGATCAAAGGTAAAACAATAAGCATACGGAAGCAGCTCTTCCCCGTTATCATCAAAATCAACCAGCAGTGGGGGATGGAAGCAGCCAACGATTTAAAAGTTTCGCTTTATTTCCTCCAACGCAATCCTTTCGGGAAATGGTTTTTCAGGAAGCCTCCGGCAAGCTTTCCCCATCCAATCGAATAACCGTCTATATTGACAAGGTACCAGCCTTTTCTTCCTTCAGCCATCAAGGATTCGCCCCTCAAATATGCCATCATTTCATCAGAATCAACTTTAAAATTCAGTGAATGGTTTACTTGCTCCTGTTTCAGGGATAAAGCAAAAGCATGGGAAGGTTCAAAACGATTTTTCTTGAGTGTTCCCAAATGCCAACCAGGCCGAACCACTTTTAAATGCTGATAAGACAGCATTTCCTCAGGTATGACGTACAGCTGTTCACCAAATAATGCAAAACGGCCTTTCGGCACTTCTTTCAGATTTTCGGCTCCAAAATCCCAAAAGTGCTGCAGCTGTTTCTTATTAAGATGCTTTTCTATGGTTTTAGAATCTTTTTTTGGCAGGTCGCCATCTTTTTTTCTCATAATTGCAAAAAAGTGGCCTTCTCCTTTTAATTGATGAGGCCAAAGACGAATTGTTTTTTTCAGGCTTTCTGAACTATCCGGGATCCATTCACTCCTTCCGCCCCCAAACCCTTCAAAAATATGGATATCCTCTATTTCAAAGGCAGGCTCGTCCTTTAAAAACTCATTGATGACCCCTTCATTTTCTTCAGGTGAAAATGTACAGGTGGAATAAACAAGCCGGCCACCCGGCTTCAGCATAACAGCCGCATGCTTCAGTATATCCAATTGACGAACGGCGCACCGATATACATTTTCAATGCTCCACTCTTTACAGGCCTCCGGGTCTTTGCGAAACATACCCTCTCCGGAACATGGAGCATCGACCAAAATACGGTCAAAAAAGCCGATAAATTTTTTCGCTAGCTTTCCCGGCTCTTCATTTGTAACGACCGCGTTTTTGATCCCCATCCGCTCTACGTTTTGGGAGAGCACTTTCGCCCGTGCCGGATGAATTTCATTGGCGAGCAGTAAACCTTGCTGTTTCAGCTTGGCTGCCATATGTGTTGTTTTTCCACCAGGAGCAGCACATAAATCCAATACCTTTTCTCCTGGTTTTGGATCCGCCAACTCCCCCGCTGCCATCGCACTCGGCTCCTGGATATAATATAATCCAGCTTCATGATAAGGATGTTTGCCTGGGCGTTCTTCCGGAAGATAATAAAATCCGCTTTCAACCCAAGGGATTCTCTCCAGGTAAAATAGGCTGCTCTTCAGAAAATCATCGACGGAAGTTTTTAAAGTATTTACACGCAGGCCTTGCGTTTTCGGTTCCTCATAACTATTCATAAACTTTTGAAATTCTTTATCCGTTAATAACCGCTTCATTTTTACTTTATAACCTTCAGGAAGCAGCACGTTGTCCACCTCGCGCACATTAAATTCATCCCTATTATAATAAACGAACCCCCTGGGTAAATAAAAAGATTTATTTTAAAAAATTAACATTTTAAGCTCGGGAAATTTGTTCGAAAAATGTTATATAACAAGTTGAAAATATTAAAAATGTGCTATAATACGGATATGTCGGAAAATTTTGTTGAATTGGAGGGCTCATCGTGTATGTTCCGCTGCTTTTGACACAATTTTTAGACCGTGCCGTCAAGCTATATGGAGCTAAAACGGCGGTGATTGATGACGACCGGGTTTTGACTTATTCGGAGCTGAATGACAGGGTAAACCGCCTTTCCCACGGGTTAAAAGAACTGGGAATTGAAAAAGGAGACAGAGTTGCCTGTCTTGCCCCCAACACACTGGAAATGCTTGAAGGCTTTTATGGTGTATTCCAGCTCGGGGCCATTACTGTACCACTGAATATTCGACTAAAACCAGATGATTATTTGTTCATTTTAAACCATAGCGAGAGTAAAGTACTATTTGTGGATTGGGAATTGTACGGCCTTATCGGTCCTGTGCGTGATCAGCTGAATGTTGAACAGATTATTGTCCATGGAGGAAACAAACTTAAACTTGCTCCCAACGATCTTGATTATGACGAATGGATCGGCCGATTTCCGGCAGTACCGTACCCGCGTGAAGAAATGGATGAAAAAGACATTGCCAGTCTGCTTTATACGAGCGGCACAACCGGCAACCCTAAAGGGGTTATGCTTACCCATCGAAGCAATTACATACATGCCCTTCAAGTGATGCATCATTTGCGGGTAAGCGACCGTGATGTACTGCTCCATGTATTGCCCATGTTTCATGTAAATGGATGGGGATCTCCATTTTATTACACAGCCAACGGAGCCACGCAGGTCATGTTAAGAAAAACACGGGCGGACATCATTTTTGATAAATTGCAAAAATACGGTGTGAATGTGATGCATATGGCTCCGACTGTACTTAATACGCTGCTGCAATATTATGATGAAAAAAAGATACGGATGGAACAAAATGTCAGAGTAGTCATTGCCGGTTCAGCTCCGCCGCCTTCGTTTGTCACCCGCGTTGAAGAAGATTTGGGTTGGGAGTTCATTCAAGTATATGGATTGACTGAAACGTCGCCACTCATTACCACTTCAATTATTCGCGCCCAGCATTTGGATGAATCAAAAGAAGTGCAATACCGAATGAAATCCAAAGCCGGCTATCAAATGATCTGCAGCGAAGTGAAAGTGATCAATGAGAAGGGTGACGAAGTGGCTCATAACGGCCGGGAAATCGGTGAAATTGTAGTCAGAACAAACGGCGTGATGGAAGGCTATTGGAAAAATGAAGAAGCAACCAATACTGTCATTAAAAACGGATGGTTCCATACCGGAGACATGGGCATTGTCGACCCGAACGGGAATATTGAAATTGTCGACCGAAAAAAAGATGTCATTATAAGTGGAGGAGAAAACATTTCTTCCATTGAGGTGGAAGGTGTTCTATACGAACATCCGGCGGTTATTGAGGCTGCTGTTATTGCGATTCCCCACGAGACATGGGGCGAAACCCCCCATGCTGTTGTGGTTGTCCGTGAGGGTCAGACCGTAACGGAAGCGGAAATCATCGCATTTGCCAGAGAGAGGCTTGCCCATTTTAAAGCACCTACTTCGGTAAGCTTCGTCAAAGAGTTGCCCAAAACCGCCTCAGGGAAAATTCAAAAAGTGCATTTGCGAAACGAATTTTGGGCAAACAAGAGCAAGCTGGTCAACTAGAACCATCTTTTAGTTAGATGTAGCCGCTATCAGGATACAGCAGTTTGTAGGAAATTGTCCGGTAATGGGAAGCCTTCCCCTTAATAGAACAGAAGAGTCTACGGGGATTGCGATCTGTTCCTTATTTTGTTCATTTACCTTGCTTTATGTTAAAAGAAATTGTACGATAATATAAGTGTTTTTACATTTTTAGGAGGATTATTAAAAAATGACGCATTCTATAAGACTTCGTTTCCCAACTTTGAACCAGTAATTAAATACGTTCAAAGGCTCTGTTTTGTGATACAGAGTAAACGGGATAAGTCTGTCCTTTTTTAATAACCTCATTTCATATAAAGCGAAACTTCAATCAACGGGGGCTTCATCCCCCACTGATAACAGTGAAACAAAGGCTAAGATTGCAACGTCCTGTTGGCAAGCTCAGGCAGCGACGTCCTCGAAAAAGCTTACGCTTTTTCTTCATGCGATGACATTCTGTCGAAGCACATCCTTTCGCTTCGCTTGTACTGTACATCCTGTACGTTGCAAAAGCCTTTGTGGTCGCCATCCTGTCGACCCGAATCAATCGGGATAATACCGGCAGCTGATCTCACACCCGGCTTCTTCGATTAGATTCAAGGTGGGAGTTTTACTGCCTGATAATGCGGGATAAAAAATATGCAATGGTTAGAAAGGCGGGTTTTTCTGCCTTTCTTTATTTTTGTCTTAAAATCCTTCCTGCTTAAACAAACGACAGGTTTATTTGGTGACGGCTTCATAAAGCCAGTAATCCCAATAAGGATGGGACTTCTTCCCTTTACCCTGAATCACAGGCAGACGCCCTGTGATTTTTTATTTACGAAGGGAAGATAAAACATGAACAAAAAAATTGATAAACGTACTAAAAAAATAAACCGTGGACAATCTCCAAATTTTTCTGGACAGCATTTAATGCATCATAAAAAGCTGATTCATGAGATTGTAGATCAAGCAAAAATCGGCATACATGACACAGTTTTAGATTTAGGTGCCGGAAAAGGAGCTTTAACGACAGTTCTGAATCAAAAAGCCGGAAAAGTATTGGCAGTAGAATATGATCGGAAGTTTATTGAAGTTCTTAAACGAAAGGTGACTCATAATCCAAATACTAAAGTCATTCATCAAGATATTTTGAAATTGCGGCTGCCAAATGAACCATTTATTGTTGTGTCCAATATCCCCTATTCCATTACAACACCGATTATGAAAATGCTTCTTAATAAACCTTCAAGTGGTTTTCAAAGAGGAGTGATTGTGATGGAAAAAGGTGCAGCCATAAGGTTTACGTCAAAATATGTAAAAGATTCATATGTGATCGCTTGGAGAATGTGGTTTGAGATACGATATGTTAAAGGGATTTCAAGAAACAGCTTCTCTCCCCCGCCAAAAGTGGATTCCGCTATGATCACGATCAATAGAAAAGCAAAACCGATTGTACCCGTTGCGGATTATAAAATCTTTTGGGGACTGGCCGATTACGTGCTAAAAAAACCAGCACTGTCTATTGATACAGCTTTAAGAGGCGTATTTACACCGCCCCAAATGAAACATTTAAAAAGAAAGCTTGGGATAAAAAGCGATTTTCCGGTTGCGTGTTTATCAGAATCGCAATGGGGAATCATCTTTGAAACTATGGTCAAGCATGTTCCACGATTTAGATGGCCCAAAATAAAAAAGGGGAAATTCGCCTCCTTTTGAAGTGTTAAATACGTTTAGGCAAAAACAGCTTGATTTGCTCTTAGAATGAAGAAGTAAATGGGTCAGATATATTCTGGGAAAGTGGGGCTCCTCCTCTTTCCACAACAATTGTGCAATACCCGACTGTTTTACGAAAAAACTGTTAGTGATATAACGTTTTTTTAACAGAATATACCATTGAAATCAAATTTTTTGAAAGGAAGCCACCAGACTCTTTTTACCATATCAGTTGTTGGAGGATTGCAATGTCGTCCATCCAAAACGCCGGAAACAAATAATTGTTTCCGGCCGGATTCACCAACAGCTGTACCGCACAACAATTTTTCTTTTAATGAAATGTATATTCCTTAGTTGTCTCGGAACTTCTTTTAAACTTCTTATTCAAAAAACTCCATATGCGGCTTTTCCTTCCGATAGTAATCCAACCTATCTTGCAGTGTTCCAGTATGAAACTCAAATTTATGTCCATCAGGATCCGTAAAATAGATCGACTTTTTATCTCTTTCATCCCTTGGGCGGCCTGTTAAAATATTGACATTCAATTTTTCCAGCTTGTTATACATTTTTTCAAATTCCGCTTCCTCAATTGAAAAAGCGATATGGGTATATGATTGGCTTATTTCATAGCGAGGTATGTCCTTTTCTTCATTTAACGCCAGCCATATTCCGTCTAAATCAAAGTAGGCAGTTGTTCTGCCCTTTACAAGCAAATGAGCGTTAAATACATTCCTGTAAAAATCGATCGATCTTTCCAAGTCGGAAACAGAAAATAGCAAATGATTCAAACCTTTTACAGACACCGCTGTTCCTCCCAAAAAAGTTATCTCTTTTTTATTTAACTATATATCCCGACAAAATAGAATAAAAGATTAAAAGTGATCCGCGGAATAGCGAGCTACGGCGGTATGGAGAAAGAAATGCTGCCAAAAAGGAATTGGGCATCAACCATGAATTAAATTCCTATCCGCCCTTGGCCTTCATGGCTGAAGGCTGTATCGCTTTTGCTCCCCGCTGAATGGCGGCTGTGAATACCCGTTAAACATGCTTTTTTTATATGGAAGATATTAGCCCCCCAATATGCACAGCGCAGTGTTGCTTGTCCATTCTCCTCCTCAGGAATCTATTGATCCATTATCAGCTGATAACTTGGATAGCCTTAGTCTTGCAACGGATTCTTTGGCAAGATATATCAAGCGGAAATTAAACTACACACTTTTCCTAAATCTGTATACAAAACAAGGTAAATCCCCAGTGTCCAATTTTTCCAAAGAATCCCCATGTCTGGTTATGTCAGAAAAATGTGATTTGCTTTCATTCTTCCATCTTTCAATGAAGGCTAGACCACCGGATAATACGGTGCATATCTTGGATTTGCATAATATGGCGGTCTTGGGCCAATTTTAGGCATTAGCCAAGAACGGCGATTGTTGTCATATAATATAGCTTCTTTTTCTTTGGATTGAGGGATTAACAGTAACCTAATCTCAGGATGATAATAATATTGCATGACAGCTGTCCTCCTATAGTTTTTTCCCTTTTAACGTATTCATCTGCTTCATGTGTTGAGCCTGTATCATTTTCCTGATGAAAGCCAGGCACGGCAGCCGCCTAATCAGCATAAGGTAAGCTGATGATAATTTGAGGAGGATTGACTGAAAGTGTCCAATAAAAAATATCCGTTGTATCCCAATTACGGAAAAATAACACGCTATGAGGATATTGCTATTACAGTCCCCGAACAACGCCAATATCGTCAACCGGGATTGGAGCGGTTAATGGTACCCAGACCCATTATTGAAAATCCGAACTATAAAGGCAGTGGAAAACTGGAAGGAAAAGTCGCTCTTATTTCCGGCGGTGACAGCGGAATGGGGGCAGCAGCTGCCATTGCTTTTGCGAAAGAAGGTGCTGATGTTGCGATAGCATATTTAGATGAGCATGAAGATGCCTACCGGACAAAAAACAGAATTGAAGAACTTGGCAGGCGCTCCCTATTATTGCCTGGAGATTTGAGAGATAAAGAGCAGTGCATTTTTATAGTGGAAAAAACAGTGAAAACGTTCGGCTGCCTTGATATTCTTTGCAATCATGTAGGCATCCAATTTCAGCAATTAAGTCTGCTGGACATTACCGATGAACAGTTTGATGACACCTTTAAAGTTAATATTTATTCCCATTTTTATACAACGCGCGCAGCCCTAAAATACTTAAAAGCCGGGAGTTCGATTATTAATACCGCTTCCGTTGTGGCTTTTGACGGAAACGCCCAGTTAATCGATTACACGGCCACTAAAGCGGCAAACGTAGGATTTACCCGTGCTTTGGCAAGAAACTTGGTGAAAAAAGGAATAAGAGTCAATGCCATTGCACCGGGGCGGATTTGGACTCCACTAATTCCATCCAGCTTTTCCGCAGACCAAACAGCCATTGTCAACAATCTGATGGACCGCCAAGGACAGCCATTTGAACTCGCACCAACATTTGTATACCTTGCCTCAGACGATTCCCGCTTTGTGACCGGGCAAGTGCTCCATGTGAATGGGGGACAGGTATTTGCTTAAATGAAATGGAAAAAACATTCCCGTAAAAAATAGTTGTTTTGAGAAATTAACGTCTTAAAAATTACGGTTTATCTTATTGGTAAAGATGATATTAGGGGTTAAAATGAGACAAATCAGCAACGTGGCGTGAAAGATAACATGAATAGTATTGGGCACAATTCCATGCATGACAGGCAAAAAAGAATGAGTATTGCCAAACATGGCTTTATAGCTTTCAACTCTATTCTCTGCACCAATTCCAAAAAAGTAAGGGATCCACCAATCTATGAGGACACCCGCCATGATAAAAGATTGATGGATAACCAGCCAAAGTTTGATCCAAAGAGGATATGTTTTGCCGATAAAAAATAATACCATCCCCATAAGCAGCATAATTTGGACTGTCCCGAATAAAGTAACAATCACCAATTCTGAGATTGGCCGGTTTACAGCAACGGAATCAACGTCATTAAGCGGTCCCAATGGTACCCAATCATGAAACATCATAAATAATAAGATGAACCCCAACCCCGCGATCAATACTTTTTCCGACCGGCGAATCTGTCTTACCATTTACTTTTCCCCCTTCTTCTTTTTTGTTCTTCATAAAACTTTATTACAGGGATTATTTTTTGAGCACCTGGCTGCAACATGAACTTGCATGATCATCATGCAGTCTCTTTAAAACTTTTCTTTTAAAGCTACTCTCTTTCATTCTTGCTTCTCATTATGTTTTATGTATATCTGTACACTTGTTGATGGTGAAAATATCACTTTGTACTGATCACCGACTTCCTGTTTTACTCTCTCCGTAAATAAAGCCCCCTTTCGATTATGCGCTTCCTCCAGCTCCTTCCCGCTAACTTTCAAACGATCCCTTTCCCAATCAATCCATTCGCCATATTTGCGAGACCAATCCAAAAGTTGTCCAGCCAACTTTTCCGAAATCGGAATATCTACTAAATCCAAATTTTTGCCGCAGCAATTACACCAAATCGGATCTGCACCAATATCTCCTTCTATTTTCAATTTTGTTGCTTGTCCAATATCACAACAGCAATTCAACAACAACACCCTTTCAATTGCAATGAATCTTACAATATACCTACGGACAACAATTGAAAAGGTTCCTTTCAATGAAGAAAGCCATCACGGCAGGTCTTTAGGAGCCCTCAAACAACCCTTTCGCCCTATTTCATCCCGAATTTAGAATAGGGTGCAGAAAATGAATCGTTTGGGTATGGTAATCAATGTGTCCCATATGGCAAAGAGTACTTTCTGGGATGTGATAGAGGTTTCCAAAGCACCGATCATCGCATCCCATTCAGGGGTAAAAGCATTAAAGGACTACCGGCAATCTCTCGGACGATCAGTTAAGAGGCTTTAAAAGAAGGCGGTGTTATTAATATCGTGTTCTATCCGGCATTTTTGACAGATTCTTCTACGGATTATTAAAAGGTGTTACAGACCATATCGACCATGTTGTGAAATTGATTGGCATTGACCATGTCGGCTTGGTTCGGATTATGACGGTGCCGCCTTGCCGGAAAATCTCCAGGATGCCCCCTAATTGTCTAAATTAGCGGAAAAGTTTCTTTATGAAGCAGGACATAGAAAAAATTCTCGAAAAAAATATGCTACGTGTGTTGAAAGAAGTAGAGAAAGCTGGGGAGCCTGACCCTGCAGCGCCGGTACGGGCCTTACAATTACACCTGCTTATGAAATGGGAAAAATTATTCAGGACGGCATTGGCCACAAACCTACTTTTGATCGTAAAACCTATACATTGTCACTGCAGTTAAATGAATCATTAAAAGAAAGATTCCACGTTGTAACCTTTGGAGCAGCAAACAAAGCCGGAAAAATCAAAAGGGAAACAAGAATCTTTTATATTAGTGATTAAAAGCAAAAGAACAGGTTCATTTGCTGTATCCCACTCACCGGCTGTCGAGAAAACTCCCGACAGCCTTTTGCCTGTTTTTCGATATCTTCAATTTTTCGCAGTACCCGAGCAGTTGCTTACTTCTCCCTTCAGTAACGAATGGGGGACTAAAATTCCCGACAACTCCACATTCAGATTCCTCGGTAACGAAAGGGCTTGAATTGAAGCAACTGTCTCTCTGCTGCGCCTTGTTCTTTTTTCACTACACTCCTCTCTCCTAACGGGCATACACCTAAAATCTGAACAACGATTGATATGGGTTTTTCAGAAATCGTTGCATTTAAGAAATTATCTTTTTTTTGCTAAAAAGGCTTTACAAAAGGCAATCTCAATGTATAATAACCATTATATAACACTTGTTATATATCAAATGATACATTAAAGGAGTGAGCCATCTTGCCGCCTAAAAAGAAATTTTCCAAAAAACAAATCATTGATTCCGCTTTTGAAATTGCAAGAACAGAAGGAATCAACGGCATAACCATCAGAAAAGTCGCAGACCGATTGGGAAGCTCAATTGCACCCATTTATGTCAACTTTAAAGATGTGGAAGAACTTAAACATGCTGTTGTAATGAAAATCGTTGAGATTAGTCAGCAAATGCTAATCGAACATGATACCGGAAACCCGTTTCATGACATGGGCGCAGCAAGTCTTCGATTTGCGAAAGAATACAGCGTGCTTTTTAGAGACTTTCTACTGAACCAAAATGATTACATGGATGAATACAACCAAGAAATAGGCATTGATCTGATCAGGCAAATGAAAAATGATGCGGATCTTGAAGGCTTTACTGACGAAGAATTGATGACCATTTTGCTGAAAATGAGGATCTTTACAGTCGGATTATCTGTGATGGCAGCCAATAGAATGCTGCCAAGTGAATTCAGCGGAGAAATGGAAATCGAGTTATTAGACAGTACCGCCGCTGATATCATAACCGGTGCACGTCTTCGAAAGAACGGAGATTAAAATAAAGGAGTTGGGATGCAATGAAAATGAATGGGATACAAGCAGCACTGAAAGACAACTTTAAAAAATTCGTCCTTAAGGATAAAAATATACACAATGCATATTTAATGGTCCACTCGGAACGCTCGGGCATTCACTTGAATATGGCTGAAGGAGCTACAGACAACATGCCTGCCCATCCGGAACAGCCGTACTTCATTGCCAGTGTTGGCAAGTTATTCACCTCTGTTTTAGTGGGGATTTTGACAGAAAGAGGGATGCTGTCGTACGGAGATTCAATCATTGATCATTTGGAGCCAGGCTTGCTTAAAGGTTTACATGTTTATAAAGGGAAAGATTATACAGCCGAGATCAAAGTAAAACATTTGTTGAATCACACATCAGGTTTACAGGACTATTTTGAAGATAAACCTGAATTTGGAAAAACGATGATAGATCACCTCCTGGATGAACCATCCCGATTCTGGACTCCCCAAGAAACCATTTTATGGTCAAAACGACATTTAAAATCTCATTTTCCTCCTGGGGAAGGGTTCCATTATTCAGACACAAATTATCATTTATTAGGTTTAATCATTGAAAAAGTAACGAGCAAACCATATAAAGATGTACTTAAGCATTACTTTTTCGAGCCATTGGGCATGAAGCACTCTTATCTGCTCCAATATTCACAACCGATTGAAAAATCTCCATATCCCATAGCCGATTTTTATATACGAAAAATACCCGCAACGCATTACCGAAGCTTAAGCATTGATTATGCAGGCGGCGGAATCGTCTCGACATCAAATGATTTATTGAAGTTTATGAAAGCTTTGGTCCGAAATGAACTCATTCATCAAGACACGATGAAAAAAATGAAAGACTGGGCCAAATATTCTATCGGCATTGATTACGGATACGGACTGATGAACTTTAAAACCATACCGCTACTGATGCCCAGAAAATATAATGTGTGGGGTAACGCCGGCATTACTGGTTCCTTTATGTTTTACCATCCAGAAATGGATGCCTACTTTATCGGTTGTCTTAATCAGTTTGAATACCACAGAAAAGGAGTGATGCTCATGTTTAAAATGATCAATATACTTTCCAAATATGACGCCAAATAAAAGAGGAGACAGTTTATGAAATGTCAAAAGCAATATCTATAGGTTGTTGCTTTATTCGTTTCAAAAAGTATATTACGCACTTTCGATAGAATCCTTGACATTGTAGAAGGATATATGAATCACCCATTATGCATGGAACATGGCAACCGGCATGGCCAAAACCGTCTTGGTTTTTTTTTCTGCATGGAACCGGTTAATCAACCTGATTCCATATGGCGGTCATTTTTGGGGCGGCAATGATCATTTTCCCTGTGATCGTATGGAGAACAATACCCGAAAATCAGCGGACTCATCCTTTTTGCGCTTCTAATACTTTTGGCAGGGAAATATATATTGCTCCGACTGCATCATTTCCCACATGCCGGCAGGTTCATTTTATGTTTAAAATTGAACCTGCCAATATAATATGCCCCCCAGCGTTCGGAGTATGATTTATTCTAAAGTCTGCAATATAAAGTACACCGATGTTACTACATAACTTCCCTTCATGCCTTTTCAAGTGCAACACAGAATTCCTGCTCCTGAAATCTAGGACAGCATATTTTTTTGCAGATGGCCTGATACCTAAGTTTTAATTAGACGCTCAGACACTTATTTTTCTACTCAGTGATTTTGCCTGCATTTGATACATCTTGTTGTAGATGCCGTCTCGCGACAATAACTCATCATGAGTACCTTGCTCTTTAATGACACCCCGTTCCAGTACAAGAATTCGGTCGGCATTTTTAATGGTGGAAAGACGGTGGGCAATAATGAATGTCGTCCGTCCCCTCTTCAGGACGTCCAACGCATGTTGGATGATTTCCTCTGTCTCCGTATCAATATTGGATGTTGCCTCATCCAATATTAAAATTGCGGGATCGAAGGCAAGCGCCCGCGCAAATGAAATCAGCTGACGCTGGCCGGAAGACAGTGTGCTGCCTTTTTCCACCACGGGCTCATCCATGGCTTTTTCAAGATTTCCAAGCACACGTTCGCCGCCAACTGCTCTTAACGCTTCTTCTGCCATTTCCCTTGTAATTCCCGGGTTATTTAAACTTATATTAGAGAAAACGGTCCCTGTAAATAAGTATGGATCTTGCAAAACAATGGCCATGTGCCTGCGTATCGTCTGTCTCGGCACCGTTGTGATGTCTACACCGTCAATTAATATCCTGCCTTTCGACGGATCGTAAAAGCGAAATAATAAATTCATGATCGAGCTTTTTCCGGAGCCTGTATGGCCAACGAGCGCTATGGTTTCGCCCCGCTCCGCTTCAAAGGATATGTTTCTCAAAACATATTCATTTTCCTTATAAGCGAATGACACATCTTTGAAAACGACATGCCCTTCGTATCTTGGCATGGTTTGTCGCGACACTTCTTCCCCTGGTGTATCCAATACTTCGAACACGCGGCTGCCTGCAACGAGCGAGCGTTCAAGCTGGGAAAATTGATTGACCATATTCGTAATCGGATTGAACAGCTTCGTTAAATAATCCACAAAAGCGTATAATGTACCTGCAGTTACAAATGCTCCTGCTGCAATTGTTTTGGTTCCAAAGTAAAGAATGAAAATCGCAAACATAATCAAACGAATTGTATTGACCAAGTTAAAGGACGTAGCAGAATCAAGTACCAACACTTTGCGCTGGTAAGCATAATGCGCTTCGTTCATCTCATCAAATTCTCTTGTCATTTGCTTTTCACGCCGAAAGGCCTGAATAATCGGCATTCCTTGAATGGATTCATTGATCATGGCATTCAAATCAGCAATTTTGGCACGAATAACGCCATTATATTCCGAAGCATATTTTCTGTACAGAATCATCCAAAGATACACGGCCGGAAGCATGATCAGTGCAATCATGGCCATCTTCCAATTTAAAATAAACAGCGCCACATATACGCCGGCAATTGAAATGAGACTTGTCGCAAAATTTGAAAGGACCTGCACATATAGGTTTCTGACTGCCTCTGTATCATTAGTAACGCGGGCTACAATTTTTCCGGCCGGCAAATGATCAAAATATTGAATGGGCAATGTTTGAATATGGCCAAATACATCTTTCCGTAATTTTTGTACAATCCGGTTGGCGCCCATTTGCAAATAAACAAACATAAAGTAACGCAAAACCGCTGTCGCCAGCGCCAACATCAAATATAGACAAAGCAACCGGGCGATTGGCTCTATTTCAATGTTCCCCATTGTCATATGTTCATCGATAATATGTTTGGCAATAAATGGACCGGACAGCTCAGTAAAGACTGCTGCCGTCAAGAACAGGAGCCCGAGAAAAATGGGGCGCTTAAAATGCATCGCATATATCGTCAATCGTTTACCCGTACTCATGAGCCGCCTCCTTCCATATGCTGGCGGTCGAATTGTTCTTTATACCAGCCGTTTTGTCGAATGAGCTCCTCGTGTGTCCCGCGTTCGATGATCCGGCCGTCATCAAGTACGATAATTTGATTGGCGTGTTGTATGCTTGACAAACGATGAGTCGCAATGATGGTCGTTTTGCCTTTTCTTTCATTTTGAATGTTTTTGATAATCCTGGCCTCTGTGTTGGCATCGACCGCCGAGAGTGAATCATCAAGAATCAAGATTTCAGGCTCTTTAATGAGGGCACGGGCGATTGACACGCGCTGCTTTTGTCCTCCTGACAAGGAAACCCCTTTTTCTCCAACAAGCGTTTCAAGGCCCAGCGGGAGATATTCCAAATCCTTCTCAAACGAGGCAAGATGAATGGCTTTCTTTATATCTTCCTCTGTTGCATCTTCTTTGCCGAATAAAATATTTTCCCGGATGGTGCGTGAAAATAACACATGATCCTGTGGTACATACCCAATCCAATCAAGGATCTGTTCTTTTGTTTGTGAGGTTATATCAATTCCATCGATTGTTAGTTGACCAGCCTCAAGCGGATATTCCCTTAGCAGCTGTTTTAAGAAAGTCGTTTTTCCTGCACCTGTTTTTCCGACAATCCCCAGTGTTTCCCCTCTTTTAAGAGATAAAGAGATTTTCTGCAAATTTTCCCCTTGGCTTGTTGGATACTGAAACGCCAACTCATGAAAACCAATGACATTCGGTTTATTGATCACTGTCGGATTTTTTGAATTTTGTACATCCGCTTTATAGTTAAGGGTTGCCTGAACACGATCTAATGAAGCATTCCCCTGCTGCATGACATTGATCAATTCGGCAAAGGCAAATATGGGCCACACGGCAAGCCCCAAATATACGTTAAATGTAACGAGCTGGCCAACGGTCATTTCGCCATTCGATATCAGGAATGCACCGTATCCAAGCGAAATGACATAGCAGATGCCTGTTCCCAATCGGGTGATGGGACCGAATAAAGCGTCGACTTTGGCAGCCTGCATATTTTTTTCGTACACTTTTTCACTCATGTCGCCAAATCTTGCTTCATCCTCTTTTTCTTGCACATATGCGCGAATGACGCGCACGCCCGCCACAGATTCCAATACGCTGTCATTCATTTCTCCAAATGCAGCCTGTGCTTTCATAAACCGTTCATGTATCAACCGGCCATAATATTGGATGAATACTGCCATTACGGGTATCGGCAGCATCGCAAATAAGGTTAATTTCCATGAAATCATAAAACCCATGGCCAAAATAATCGCACCCAAATATAAAGTGGCATCTATGAGTGTCATAATGCCAAACCCTGCCGTTAAAGAAACAGCATTTAAATCATTTGTCGCGCGTGCCATCAAGTCGCCGGTGCGATTTTTTTCATAAAAAGTCGGGGTCATCTTTAAAAATTGCAGCATTAATTTGCGGCGCATCATCTTTTCCAGCTTGATGGCGCCTTCAAACAAACAATATTCCCAAACAAAATTTAAAACATAGCCTCCCACAATAATCACAGCGAATATAAGCAAATATTGGCCCAATATGACTTTCGTCATTTCTCCGGAAGTCAGAATATCGATCACGTTGCCGAGTAAATACGGCGGAACCACATCCAGCGCACTGGCCATGATCAATAAGACAATGGCCAGCGTATATTGCATTCGGTACTGTTTAAAAAACCATCCCAATTTTCCCAATACATCGAACATAAATCAAACCCTCTTTCTCAGGCTGTACATATGGCTACCCGCTATCAAGCAGCGACTTTTCGTAAATTATTCTTTTTGTTTTTTTGCACATTTCCACCTGCTCCTTTTTCCCAGAATCACTAAAAAATACCAACAAAAACGCATACCCTAAAAAGAGTATGCATCTTAAACGACCACCTGCTCAAAGCAGGTGGATTTTGACATAAATGTCGACGACTAAAGTCGTATTTCAGGCTGAAG
>NZ_JBFEGN010000052.1:0-27279 GCF_047228825.1 Siminovitchia jepli | reverse complement strand
GCGAGATGAAGTGGTCGGGAAACCAACTTTATCCTACCATGAAGTGAGGTTTTTTTGTTACCACGCTATAAGCTCTCTGGAACCCCCGGCATAGCCAGGGGTTTTCTAAACCATTAAATAGGCGCTATCCTTGTTCAAGGATAGCGCCCATGGGAACTGGACCCCGCCCGCAAAACTATTCGTCCTCCTACTTGTACAAACATGTTTCTGGCTGATTGAGACATTGATCCCGTTTCACAAGCGAACTATAACATTACAAGGAACTAAGGGGTTATATAAATACAGCGAACAGTGATAAGTCCGTTCACTCCCCCCTGCCGTTGAGCCGTCGGGGGCTTCCTTCTTCGTCGTATAAATAAAATCCTCTTCCTGTTTTCCTACCAAGATTTCCGGATTCGACCATCTTTTTCAAAAGAGGAGCAGGGCGATACTTAGAATCACTAAATCCTTCATACAAACCTTCCATAGTGGCCAGCAGAACGTCCAATCCTACAAAATCAGCCAATTCGATAGGACCCATTCTATGGTTAGCTCCCAGCTTCATGGCCTGGTCCACATCCTCAGGTTTCACGCCTTCCATCAAACAGAAGATTGCTTCATTAATCATGGGTACAAGAATCCGGTTAACTAAAAATCCCGGATAATCTTTACATTCAACCGGCTCCTTTTTTATTTCCTTGACAAATTGACTAGCAGTTTCATAAGTTTCTTTGTCAGTAAGTAATGAGGGTATCACTTCTACCAGTTTCATTACAGGTGCTGGGTAAAAAAAATGCAATCCTATCACTTTTTCCGGCCTTTTGGTGGCCGACCCGATGGCAGCTATGGAAAGGCCGGAAGTGTTAGAAGCAATAATGGCATCCTTCGCTGAATGCACTTCTATATTACGAAAGACTTTTTTCTTAAGATCCAATTTTTCCGGAACAGCTTCTATAATGAATGGAGCCTCTCGAATTTCTTCCATATCTGACGTCCCCGATATCCGGGCTAACGTTTCATCCATATACTCTTTTGTGCACTTTCCTTTTTTGACTTTTTTACTTAAATTGTTTGATATGATTTCAAGGCTGTTATGTACCCTGTCTGAATCCACTTCCACTAAGCATACTTTTTTGCCAGCTTCCGCAATCACTTGTGCAATCCCAGATCCCATCAATCCTCCACCAATCACTGCGACCGTTTTCATTAAAACAGATCCTCCTTTATTTATGATGAAACAAATAAATCGCACTCAACATCAAACATAGAGCTATTCCCTTTTTCATGTCCAATGGAATTTTTGGAGCGCCGAACAATCCAAAATGATCAATCAGAGAGCTGATCAAGAGTTGGCCTGTTATCACCGCCACGAAAGACATTGAAACACCTATTCTTGGAACAGCAACTACGACAGTGGCTAAATAAAATGCGCCTAAAATACCGCCTGTCAATTGGTATTTGGGTACCCCGGATACCGCTAGAATATTGCCTTTCCCCCAGAATAAAACCATAAAAAACAATGCAGCTGTACCGATACAAAAAGAAATAAAGGTGGCTTCAATTGATCCCACCTTTTTTCCAAGACCGCCGTTAATAGCTGCCTGCATTCCAACTGCAAGGCCGCCGGCTAAAGTTAGTAATAGATAAAACCATTTCATCTTTCCGCCTCCTCTTCTAAGAAGAGCAGCCCCTAGCTCATCCTAATAAAGAGCGGACAAGGAGGGGCCACTGGGCTGAATCAGTTATTTTACTCTTTCAAAGAGAGCTGAAATTCCTTGTCCACCGCCAATGCACATCGTAACGATTCCTTTATCCAAGTTGGATCTCTGCATTTCATACAAAAGTTTTACCGTCAAAATGGTACCGGTAGCACCTACAGGATGACCCAAACTAATGGCCCCGCCATTCACGTTGACTTTGGCAGGATCAATATCCAAATCTCTTACAACTGCGCACGCCTGTGAAGCAAATGCTTCATTCACCTCAAAAATATCGATTGATTTCAAATCCAAGTTCAACTTTTCGGCCAGCTTTTCTGTCGAAAGTTTTGGGGCATACCCCATTACATCCGGACTGTTTCCTGCTACGGCATATCCTTTTATGGCCAAAATCGGTTGAACTCCAAGCTCTTCCGCCTTCTCTCTTGACATCAATACTACGGCAGCCGCACCATCATTGATCCCTGAAGAATTGGCCGCAGTCACAGACCCGCCTTCTTTAAAGGCAGGTTTCATTTTTGCCAGCTTTTCCATTGTCAGGCCTTCTCTGGGATGTTCGTCCGTATCCACAACGGTTACGTTGCCTTTTCTATCTGTCACTTTGATAGGCACGATTTCATCCTTGAATAACCCTTCTTTGATGGCCCTTATGGCTTTTTCCTGGCTGACTAAAGAAAACTCATCTTGCTGCTCCCTTGTCACTTCATACTTATCAGCAACATTTTCAGCCGTAATCCCGTTATGATAAGGTCCGCCAGGCCATGTCAAAATCGTTAAAAGCCCATCTTCCAATACACCATTCCCCATTTTATATCCAAAACGGGAACCCTTGTCATAATACGGAAGCTGAGACATATTTTCGGTCCCGCACGCAATCACGACATCGGCATTTCCTGTTTGGATTTCAAGCATTCCGTCTACAATTGCCTGCAATCCCGATCCGCATTGTCTATTCACGGAGTAAGCAGTTGTTTCTTCGGGTAAATCAGATTTCAACGACACGACCCTGCCAATAAATCCGTTCTCTGCAATCTGTCCAACATTTCCAACAATCAGCTCATCAACCACATGTGAGTCAATGCCCGCTCTTTTGACTGCCTCTTTAACAGCATATGCCGCCAAATCAGTTGGATGAATATCCTTTAAACTTCCGCCGAATCTTCCAATGGGTGTTCTTGCACCAGATACAATTACCACTTCTTTCAAGTTGCTCATTGTATAACACTCCTTCTTTCTTTTAATTAAAGAACCATTCCTCCGCCAACATTAATGACTTCACCAGTAATATAAGAGGCTTCATCTGATGCCAAGAAAGCAATCATGTTCGCTACATCAGAAGGGCTTCCGGCTCTTCCCATTGGAATTTTAGATACCATAATATCCCATACTTTTTCAGGGACTCCTCTTGTCATGTCGGTATCAATAAAGCCTGGGCAGATGGCGTTGCATGTAACATTTTTCTTCGCCAATTCACGTGCGGCCGTTTTCATGAGACCCACAACACCAGCTTTTGAAGCAGCATAGTTCGCTTGTCCATAGTTGCCAAGCCAGCTCGCTGAAGAAATGGAAATAATTCTTCCGTATTCTTTTTCACGCATAATTTTGGCTGCTTCCTGTGTACAGAAGAAAGTACCCGTCAAGTTCACATCAATAACCTGCTGCCATTGTTCGGCAGTCATTTTATGGAGAGTTACATCTCTATTGATTCCGGCATTATTTACTAGAATATCAACCGTTCCGAAAGTTTCCAATGCATACTTGAACAACTCCTGTACTTCTTCCTGTTTTGCTATATTGGCAGTATAGTATGAAGCATTGTACCCTTGTTCTGAAAACTCTTGTATAACTGATTTGCAGCTATCCTCATTCATATCTACCACAATTATATTTGCGCCTTCTTTTCCAAGCTTCTCAGCAATACCTTTTCCCAGCCCCCTGGCGGCACCAGTTACAATCGCCACTTTATTTTCTAATCTTCCCATTTCTTCTGCCTCCTTTATTACGCTACTCATTTGTCATGAAATCTCTTAATCCGAATGGACCCTCTTTAAAGAGTTCGACATCCATTACTTTCAAATCCCGACTGACAATCGGCTCAAAGTCCATCATATCAAGCACATCTTTTTGCAAATCCACCCCGGGAGCAATTTCGATTAACATGACTCCTTCTTTGACCAGCTTGAAAACAGCCCGCTCTGTAACAAAAAGTACTTGCTGCCCTTTCTCCCTGGCCAATTTTCCGTTGAAGGAGATTTGAGTGACTTTTGACACCATTTTTTTGATTGAGCCTTCCTGTTCGATGTTAACTTGATTATTCTCTAAGTTGATTTTGGCACCACGGGTGCTGAATGTAGCGCAAAAAACAACTTTTTTGGCATTTTGTGTAATGTCAATGAATCCACCTGAACCCGTACATAACGGGCCCATCTTAGTCGCATTGACATTCCCTTCCCCGTCCAGTTCGCCAGCACCCATAAAAGTAACATCAACGCCAGTTCCATTATAGTAATCCATTTGCTGGTCGTGGCTGATCATCGCGTATACATTTTGTCCGATTCCAAAATCGATGCCGCCCGCTTGAACTCCTCCGTAAATCCCCGACTCCACGGTAATCATCATCTCATCGGATATACCTTCTTCATTTGCGATATTTCCAATGACATCATTCGGTATGCCGGTTCCAAGATTGATGATGTCTCCTTTTTTGATTTCGTACATTGCTCTTCTGCCAATGAATTTTCGGATGTTCAACTCCAGCGGCTTGATCGATGTTTGTGGAACTCTCAAACTTCCGGAATAAGAAGGGTCAAAGTACCAGGAGGACGTTTGTCTGTGATCCTCATAAGGGTTTTCACATTCCACCACTACATCCACAAACACACCCGGAACCACAACATCTTTAGGATTCAGCGTTCCTGTCTGGGCGACTCTTTTGACTTGGGCAATCACTTTTCCTCCAAACCTTTTTGTCGCCAGCACTGCAGGCAAAACCTCCAGCTTCATCGCTTCCTCTTCCATCGTGATATTGCCCATTTCATCCGCCGTTGTACCGCGAATGACACATACATCCAATGGAATCTTTTTATAGAACATATATTCTTCATTGTCATATTCTATAATTTCGGACAGATCTTCCAATGGCTCCGTGCGGTTATTCATCTTGCCGCCTTCGACCCGCGGATCGATAAAGGTTCCCAATCCAACTTTGCTCATTTTTCCCGGAAGGCCGCAAGCCATTGACCTGTATAATTGAGCCATCTGCCCCTGCGGCAGGCAATAAGCTTCCACTTTATTGTTGGCAATCATGTCCATCCATCTCGGCTGCAACCCCCAATGTGAGCCTATGATTCTCTTAACCAATCCTTCATGGGCAAAATGCTGAATTCCATCTTTACGATCACTTTGCCCCGCGGAGTGAACAAGCGTGATATCTTTCGGATGTCCTGTTTCTAGATATCTGGTCTCAACCGCCTTTAAGACCGCCTCTGCGGCACCTACCAACGTCATTCCAACCGTCGTGACTGTATCGCCATCTCTTATCAGACCGGCAGCTTCTTCCGCCTTCATAAACTGTGCTTTCAAGTCATTTCTCTCCTTTAAGCCTTGTCAGGCATTCCCTTATACCTTTTTTGTCTATTTTACCGTTAGGTGTTTTATCGACTTCCTCCACAAAATAAAACTCAACAGGAATTTCATAACTTGCCAACCGGCTTTTTAAACAAGAGCGTATATAGTCCTCCTCTACAAGATAACCGGCTTTTACTGAAACAACCGCTACCGGAACCTCACCGTATTTTTGATCTTTCCTACCGACAACTGCCACTTCATGAATCCCGTCAATCTTTCGAATTTCATTCTCGATGTCATAACTGAATATTTTTTCGCCGCCGCGATTGATCATATCTTTTTTTCTATCCACAATATAAAGGTAGCCAGCCTCGTTCACATAGCCGATATCGCCAGTCTTCAGCCATTTATCCGCGGTTATTAAATCAGTCTCCCGCTTGTAATATTCTTCAACGACATTGGTTCCTTTTAAGTAGATCTCTCCAATGTCCCCATCTTTCACTTCCTCACCAGTCTCATCCACTATTTTTAAACATAGACCCGGAATGGGAATACCTGAAGATCCAATATACTCGCTTTCAGATGCATCTTCTGGAAATATAGTGGCAGGAGAAGTGGTTTCTGATAATCCGTAAATCGTCCGGAATGACATTTGAGGCAGCCACTTCTTTAATTCTGTGATCATTTCACCAGGCATATTTCCACTACCGCATCCTAAGGTTTTCAGAGTCGGAAGTTTCGGGAATGCACTTTTCTTTTCTAATAAAAGTGCAAAAACCGTAGGTGATGCATGATAAAAAGTAATGCTGTATTTCTCGATATACGTCAATAGCCGGGCTGCATCAAAAAACTTGTGCAAATAAACCGTTCCTTTACATTGCAGGAACAAGCACAAAGTGGCTGCCAGCCCGGTAATATTATAAATTGGAATGGATAGAACGGTAGAATCGCTTTCTCCCAAGTTCAATATTTTCCTATATGCAATTACGGCATGTTGTAAATTGAAATTCCTGATAACAACTCCTTTGCTAAATGAAGTTGTTCCGGAAGTAAACATTATAATCGCCGTATCTTCCAATAAACCGCAATCCCTTGTTTCTGTATATTGGTATGGAATGTCACGCCATGATTGCTTGGCAAAAACAAAGACATGCTTGCCTTCATTTTTAAACTTTTCCATCCAAGGTTGAAATGCTTCATCAACAATTAGCAGATCACAATCACTCTTGGAGATTAAAGAATCAATGGCCGACTCTTTATATTTTGTTGGAAATGGAACGATGACCGCCCCCAATTTTTGAGCCGCTAAAAATGAGATCACAAATTCCATGGAATTGTATAAGAGTAATCCGATGTGGCTTCCCTTTCGTATGTGATACTTTTCTGCAAAGTAAGCAGACAATCGATCTGTCAGAACCAACAATTCTTGAAAGGAGTACGATTTTCCATCGATATCAATGATTCCAACTTTATTAGGGCATTCTTCGGCATTATCTTTTAGAACTTGGTACATATTGCTTTTCATGTCATTAAACGTACTATATTCCCTGTTATTCAATTTTCTAACCATCATTTCATCAGTTAAGCCTTTGCCCCAATAATCATTTCCCTTTATCAACGCATCCACCTCCAATCAATATTTTATCATGCAATATAGATGCATCTTGCAACGCTCCTCTGGACAGGAGCGTTACAAGAACTAATATGCCAGCCGTAATGGATGATAGTCTGTCCTGCCGGTGTTCAGATCCTCATGCAGTGTAGTCAAAATCCCTACAAACTGGTCTCTATTCCTTTTGAGTTCCTCCGGCGACATTGACATGGAAGCGACCACCATCCTTTTGGTTTCTTTGGAATAGAAAAATACTTGCAGTACTTTTACCAATTCGTCTTTTCCAAAAATCCGGTAAATGCTATGGTTTGCAACAAACTCATTCTCCAATAAGCAGCCCTCGGTTCCATTCATCTGAATTTTGGATTTGCTCACTATTTTGTACCGATCTTTACGGCGGCTTCTTTCTTCCTTCCATTTAAACTGTTTTTCCAGTTCTTCCACATATTCATTAAGCGTAATATCATCCACCATCTTCGCCCAGCGGATAGATAAAGAAGCTTTGGCTTTCTGTGTCCCTTTTACTTTATCAATCTTGATCAATCCTTCATCGAACGTGAACTTACTGTTTGGATTGACAAATACTTGCCAATCAGCCGGATGGTTGATACAGATGCCATAAATGTTCAACGGTACACTGTTAATCATTTTTAGCGACCTTTCTATTGTTTAATGATGATAAAGAAGCATCTACAGCTGAGTTAATCTCTGTCCCTGAGTTAATGATTGAATCTACACGGACGATATATTTATTAATAATTTCTTCCGGAGCTTTTGTCAAAAGGCTGACTACAATATAAGCGGCGGCATTGGCAAGTAATGCCCATACTAGGGCGGAGAAGCCCAATGGCGGTGTTACAAAGAATGTGAAAATTATTGTAACAACCAATCCTAAAATGGTCCCTGCAAAAGCGCCTTCTTTTGTTCCTCTCTTCCAGAATAATCCACCTACCGTAGCAGGGAGAATCTGCGCAAAGAATGGAGACGACAGCTTATAAGCATAGTCAACGATATAAGCAGGGCGCAAAGCGACCACAATCAATGTCAGGAGCATTAGGATGACAAGAAGCACGCGTCCAAAGTATACAACTCTCTTCGGATCCACCGTTTTTCCTTTTAATTCATAGGCATGGCGCACATAAACATCACGGGAACCGATCGCACTTGCCGATAAAAGCATGGAGTCTGCTGTTGAAACACCAAATGCGAATAGACACAGCAAAGATATGAATGAAATAATAGGCGGTGCATACTCAGTCGACAAAATCGAAATAATGTTATCTGTATCGGCAAAGCCAGGACCTACAATCGCAGGAGCAATTACTCCACCAATCAAAACGATAAAGAAATAAACGAATACATATGCAACCGGTAATGACCATGACATAAATCTAAAGGTATCTTTGTTTGCTGCAATGTATGTTCTCATGAAAATATGAGGCCAAACTACTGTTGCCACTGCACCGGTTAATACGTTAGACAACGTTCCCTGCCAGTTAAACGTGCCGTTTGGCCCCGGATGAGACAAAATCGCTGCGGTTTCCGGATGCTGCATCATCTTGTCAACCGCCTGGGCAAGACCGCCATCAGGGAAATAAGCCATTGTCAAATAAACGGTTAATATAACTAATGTTCCAGATCCCAAAATAAAGTGAAACGTATCAAGCCAGGCTACGGACTTCATTCCGCCGCCTATAATATGCAGTGAAACAACGATTGTAGCTAGCGCGACTGCAATAATGTATGGTACAAGGCCTTTTGTTGTTACAACCATCGCGTCTCCGATGGCAATCAACTGCATCGCAACATAGGGAACAATAAATAGAATTAAAACCACTGCTACCAACAATCCATATATTTCTGAGTCATAACGGGAACGCAGGTAGTCAACAGGCGTTAAAAACCCGTACTCTTTACCGAGAATCCAAAGACGGTAACCGATGATAACGAAAAGCAATCCTGCAATCATCCCACCTGTATTGGAGAAATATCCAATACCTTCGCGGTAGATAGCCGCCGGCACTCCGTAAAAGGCTAATGCCGAGAATACTGAAATTGCCGTTGTGGCAAGCAAGACAAATGGATTGACTCCCCTGTCAGCTGTAAAAAAAGCTTCTGATGATTTACTTGTTTCTTTAAAAGAGCTAAAGCCCTGAATAATCATAAATCCTGCATAAATCAAAATTCCTATAATAATCCACATGCTGGCACTCATGCATGTACCTCCTTCACTCTCTTTTACTTGTTATAATCCACGTGTTCTTGTGTTTTGAAAAAAGTATTATAATACAGAGCCCATACAAGCGCTGCCACTAAAGGCAGTCCAAACAGCAAAAACATTTGAAGAGGCATCCATCCGAATAATAATGGATTCGGCATGTATGGAATCAGCATCCAGTCGAAAGTAAAATATGCAACGTTAAATAGAATAAAGAGAACTTTGGCTTTTTTACTCATACTCTTTCCTCCTTCATCTTCCTAAAGCTTTCTTTTAAAAGATAAGCCCGCATAACTTTTTCACCGGCGTTTTCGGTCAATTTTGCAACGTTTTCCATTGCCTCTTGTGTATTCATTGGCTTATTAATAATATCCATGACCAAATCAATCCCATGATTATAAACCTGGTTGGCCTTGTCCCCCTCAGACCCGACAACAGCTACAACAGGAACTTGGTAAGCATTTGCAATCTTTGCAACTCCGATAGGCGCTTTACCTTGTATAGATTGGAAGTCCATTTTTCCTTCCCCTGTTATGACTAGGTCTGCACTCTCCACATATTCGCTTAAACGGATGAAGTCCAATATTCTGTCAATGCCAGGATGTAATTCGGCATTGCAAAATGCCATCAACCCTGCCCCAAGGCCACCAGCAGCGCCAGCGCCTTTTACGTTAATAATGTCTCTGCCCAATTTGACTTCAAGTTTTTCACCGTATGAGCGCAAAAGAGAATCCAGCTCTTGAAGATCACTGTCCGATGCACCCTTCTGCGGACCATACACATAGGAAGCACCGGTTTCCCCACACAATGGATTAATCACATCAGACAGCACGGTAATTTTAGTATGTTCGAGCCTTTTATCCAGCCCGGATACATCTATATATCGAATGTTTTTTAATGCCTGGGCTCCAAAACCAATTTCACGGTTATGAGCATCTCTAAATGATGCACCCAAAGCTTGCGCCATTCCTGTCCCGCCATCATTAGTCGCACTGCCCCCTATACCGATTAAAATTTCCTTAACATTGAAGTCCAAGGCCGCCTTGATCAGTTCTCCGGTACCATATGTGGTCGTAATAAAAGGATTTTTGTCTTCCTCCTTGATCAATGTCAGTCCTGACGCTTCTGCCATTTCAATGACGGCTAGGCGATCATCAATAATTCCGAATTTTGCTTTTACTTTCCCTCCCAAAGGGCCAGTTACTTCTCTTTCTATATATCTGCCTCTCAATGTGGAGACGAGCGCCTCCACAGTTCCTTCCCCTCCATCCGCCAATGGGAGCTTGATTATCTCTGCTTCCGGTATGACTCTTCTTATCCCTTTTTCGATGAAACCGGCAACTTCCAAAGAAGAGGCGCTTCCCTTAAAAGAGTCAGTCGCTATAACAATTTTCATTTATTGCACCCTCTCAAGCTATAAAAAAGAAAACGTTTTCTAATTATGGTGTTATTCTAATTATATAGGGTAATCATGGTCCTATCTATGTTTCAAAAAACGATTTTTTAATAAATGAAAGAAGAGAAATTTGTTACCTGTAACAAATTTCTCTTCTTTCATTTACGGCTTTTATATAACAAAAATGCGATTTTCAGCATTAAAAGATCCCGGTAATTTCTCATGTCATAACCCGTCTTTTCATACAACCGATTCAACTTGTATTGCAATGTGTTTTTGTGAATAAAAAGCAGCTCCGATATTCTTTTTATTGAACCATTGTACTTATCAAATAAAGAAATTATTTCTTCGTACTCCTTTATATCTTTATGTTCCAAGGAGCCGATCACTTTATGGATAAATTTATCGGAAGTTTTTTTCGAAACCTCTTCAAGGATTAACTCGATCCCCAAGTCATTATAATACATAGTATTCTTATCTTTTGATACGATTGCCCAACTTTGAGCAATGCAAGCCTCTTCATATGATTTTTTCACATGTAATATATCTCGCACTGCTGTCCCTACACCAACCTTTATATTTAGATTCAACTTATTTTTTACTTCATTTATAATATCGAACAATATCTGATTCAATTCTTCTTGGGACAGTTCTCGAAGTAGTATGACAATATTGTTATTAATTTGAGCAATAAAATTATCAAAATACTTGACTAGTCTCTCATTGAATATTTGGAAAATCTGCTCTGTTCTATCCATTCTGATACGATCATCATCTATTTTAGCCACCACTGCCATCCTTGGCAAACTGGTATCTACATTAGATATGTTAAGCCGTTTAAATAATTCATGCCTCTCTTCATCACTTGTCAATGTAAGAAGCTGTTCCACTATCATACGCTGGGTTTCCTTTTGTTGGCTGATTACCCTGTTTGCATACGCATCTTTAATCAATAACTCGGTCATGCGCTTAATAATCTTTCCATATCCCTCAACTTCTTCCCGTTTACCCGTAATGCCGATAACCCCAACTATTTTACTTTCAAAATATACAGGCAAGTTAATCCCTTTTTTTGCACCGGAAAATTCACCATCATATTCAATAACCAAATCTCTTTTTGTTTCAATTACTTTTTTTCCACCTTCATGTAAAGTACCAATTCGTTCCTCGTTTGTACTGGCAATAATAAAACCATCCGTATTAATATAGTTAATATTCTGCCCAATAATTTCCTTCATTTCAGTTACAATCGTTTGCGCCAGGTCTGTGGAAATTTCCATAAAGTCCACCCTCTATCCATGGTATATGCATCTTCTATTATAACATGGCCCCATCCAAGGCGTTTAACAAACTTCCAGGCAAAAAAAAAAACGGGCCATATCACTTTACAGAGGATGTTCAAAAAGGACCTTATTATTTTAAATGCTATTATTTTAAATTTAAAGTTGACCAAAGCTTAGCTGTACTGCCAAAATAGCAATTCCCTGGAATACAGTTGAATTAATTAAATGTTCTGTGAATGAGCTTTAAAAAAGGATATACTTCCCCGTTGGTGATTACCGCCAATGAAATGTACCACCAATGACATAGTTTTTACCACCAAACGCCACAAAGTTTACCAACAAGTGCCAAGGAATTACCACATCAAACTCTGGTTTATTCCTTGAAATTTCTACTTCAAAAAGGAAGCTTTCCGATTACGACGTTGAAGTTATTGTCATAGCCTTTGAACAAGCGGTGCTTTGCACCTCCAACGAAAGAAGAATTAAGGAAACGTGTGACGAATATAACATTGAGTACACAGGTACAATTGGGATATTATCAAGCTGTTTCGAACATGGAATCCTGTCTGATAAGGAGTTCAGGGAGCTTATCATTAAGCTCTTTTATGAATGCACATGCAGAATTTCAGAAAAATTGAATCAGCAGGTTTTTAAACAGTATCCTTTTTTGTGAAAAACATATATTGTTTTTCGCTGCAAACTAATGAAGACAGCTTCATCCATTTACCGAGAGAGCTGTCTTTTGTTTTCCCAATTCACAAAATCAACCCCAAGCCCCCATGAATAGCATTAATGAAATTTTCCATATATTATTGATTTTTAAAAAACAGTATTATAATTACATTATAATCATGATTACCAAACTTTGCCTTTATTATAAGAATAACTTATACAAAGTATAAATCTTTCTTAATATTGTGATCATGAAATATCAGTGAATACAACTATAGGGAGGTAGGAGAATATGGATGAATTATCATTACTTTTAACATTTGGCGTGGGATCATTAGCCTTTTGTGCGCCTTGACTATTGCCAATGCTCCCTGCTATTTTAGGTTTTCTGAGTGGGGAAGTGGCCGGTTCGGCTACTGATCATAAAGGTATTAGAAAAAAGTTGTTGTTAAATGCTGTTTATTTCATATTAGGATTTACGTTTACGATGGTGATACTAGGCATCATTGCATCATGGATAGGGGAAGCTGTTGCTTCTGTCCTGGACATCGTAAAAGTCCTTGCCGGGGTCGTTTTAATCGTTTTAGGCTTGCTTCAAATGAAAATTTTACAATTAAATATATCAAATAAAGCAAATGTGGAAATAGCTGCAACTAAATCTATTAAACCAGGTTTCCTGCGATCTTTTGTAACAGGAATGGTTATTGCACCAGGATGGGGCAATATTTTCTTAGGCAGTGTTCTTCTATTTATAACAGTAAATGGCAGTTTGATAGGAAACATCCTACATATGCTTGCCTATTCCTTAGGGTTTGGCATAATGTTTCTTATTGCATTTCTGTTTGCAGAACCATTGCGCCTTTTGTTTAGCCGAATGGGAAATCATTTCAACCGTATACAACAATTTGGGGGAACATTAATTGTAATTGTTGGTCTGTTAATGGTTACCAATAAATTGGGGATGATTACCGGTCTTGCAACTTGGAGTGGAGGTCAAATGATACGGCAGTTTTTAGGTATGGAATAACCATATGAACGGAGTGGCTCCTTTGTTGATAGAAGCTACAGAAATATTAGAAGATCAGGATCAATTCATATTGGTTGATACTAGACCTTTGGAACAATACTTAAAAGAGCGTATCCCCGGATCTCTTTCTATAAATGTTTATGATTTTATTTTGGAATCAACATCCCCTGAAGGAATCATAAAACTACAAAACTATTTACAAAAAGCTTTCGCCCCATTAGTACCGTTTTGTAACAAAAGAGTCGCTTTTTATGAGGAAAATACTGGTATGCGTTCTGCTAGAGCATTATGGTTTTTTAACTTTGCAGGCGGTAAAGGAGGCAGCGTTCTCAACGGGGGATTACATTCATGGAAAAATGCAGGTGGCAAGACGGATTCAGATACATTTTATCCTATCAAAAAGGAATACTATTTTCCGATAAATCCTTGCTATCATCTCCTTGCGACTTATGAGGATGTTATTCAAAGTATTGGCAAAAGAGAAACGATTATTATTGATTCAAGAAGTTTGGAAGAGTATAAAGGATTAACGGTTGATAAATGTTGCAATGTAAAGGGAAGGATTCCTGGGGCTGTTCATTTAAACTGGGAAATGCTTATAGATAAATCGGGTAAATTTTTGCCAAGGGAACATATTATTAAGATTGCCGGAGAAAAAGGTATCTTTCCAAACAGTGATGTGATTATTTATTGCCATCGCGGGGCGAGATCAGCAAACACAGCATTGGCTTTAAAATGGGCAGGATTTCAAACTATAAGAAATTATATTGGTTCATGGCATGAATGGATCCGGAAGCCTGATTCTCCAATTATCTAATGTTATCCATAATTTTCCAAAATGTTGGTAAAAATAATGCAAAGAATATATCTTGACTATAATGCTGTATACAAAAAAATGTATGACAAAGCGGTGTTTATCCTTAAATGCAGAATCAGGCGAGTTTCAATTTTCCTCGCCTGATTTATTTTGGGAACTTTTTTAGATAATCCATTCTCCTTACAACTCCAAATGCTCCTTTTGATTACCGCAAATGAAATGTACCACTAGTGACATAGTTTTTACCACTCAACGCCACAAAGTTTACCGGCAAGTGCCAAGTGAATATCGCCATGGGATAGAGCCATGCTCGCCATGTTTTTGACATAATTTTGAGCCACCCTTGCCATGGGGTGAGCCGGTTGACATGGTGGCGATCATGATAGGCTCTTCGGCAGAGCTAGAATCCTGGAATATCTGGCTCCTTTGATCGTGAACTATACTTGAAATGTCTCGGTCAAATAACCAAAAATCCTATCTATTTTCCAGCCTTGAGGAGTAAAAAATCTTCGAGATAATTTCAATTATCATACCCCCTAAATTTTGATAAATATGGGATAATTTAACTGTGTTTATCATGATTTAGGGGGATTTATGGATGATTACAAGAAAAGAAAAACGTGAAAGAGAAAAAAATAAAAACTTTTTCTTCGAGTTCGTCAAAATTCAGCGTCATTTCTTTAAAGAATTTACAAACACATTAAAAAAGATTAAAGACCCCAGGCATCAAAGCTATATCACTTATGGAGCGGAGACGATTCTATATACGATTCTCCTGAAAAATGCATTCGGCATTGATTCAATGAGAAGCATGACGGAGCGCTTCAACAAGGAAGAATGCATTAAAAATGTAAAAAAAGTTTTGGGTTTAAAACAGCTTGAAGAGCTGCCTCATTACGATACGATCAATGACTTTTTATCCAAACTGGATGGCAAAGAACTGGAGAAAGTTAGAACGTATATGATCAAGGCACTTCTTAAAAAAAGATGCTTTGAATCATATCGGATTTCGGATAAATATTGGCTCATTGTTGTGGATGGCACGGGAATCAACCACTCTAAATAAAAAGGCCCTTCATCCAATCACCGAATTGGTAGAGGGCCTTTTCCAGTCTATCTGTTTATTCTCACTGTTGTTGTAGACGATTATTCGAAATATCTTCATCTGTCACATAAGACTTCCATGCAGGGGCCGCCATAGCGCCTTTTAGGAATTTCAAATTAAACCATTCTTCTCAAAGGTGACTTTTATAACAGTGTAGAGTCTCTTTTGAGAAAAATCGGCTCAAATCGATAAAGCTTTTTTGTTTCCTTGAAAGTTCCCATTTCAATTTTTTCAAACAACAAAGCAGCAGCTTGCTTAGCCATAAGGTCAGAAGGCTGCTCAATCGCTGTGAGTGGAGGAGTCATGAATTCTGTATATGGCATTTCATCAATAACAACAATTTGGAGTTCATCTGGTACACGAATATGATGTTTTTTTACATATAGCATGAGCTCCTGCGAAACGCGGTCATTTGTGGCAATAATGCCCTTTGGAGGGGCCGCTAAAGAAAAAAGCTCATTAAAAATTTGTGGCAGCTCCTTTAGCCGACCATGTCGAATATACTCCTCTTGAACTCTAATATTTCGCTTTTGCAAGGCAAGCCTGAAGCCCTCAAGCCGTTCAACACGCGGCGTAATTTGAAGATCCAAAGAAGTTGTTATGACCGCTAAGGGATGTACATTGAAGGAGGAGACAGCCATCTCCATTGCCTTCATATTATCGAGAAGTACAGATGGGATATCAAGTTCTTCAATAAAACGGTCGATAAAAACAATGGGAATGTTTTGCATTGTTAGTGTACGATAAAGCACCTCATTTTTTCCGGTTGGAAATATGATGAAGCCATCCACCTGTCTTTCTAGAAGCGTTTCAATATGCTTCTTTTCCTTTGATGGCTCATCGGCCGAATTGCAAATAATCATATGAAATCCTTTTTTATCAAATTCCGCTTCAAGACCATTAACAATTTTTGTTGAAAAGCCATGAATAATATTGGCGACAATGACACCGATCGTAAAGGTGGATTTTTGTTTCAAGCTTCGAGCCATGAAGTTCGGTCGGTAGTTCAGCTCCTGAATCGCCTTTTCAATTTTTTTTCGCGTTTCTTCTCCCATGTATTCATAGCGCTTGTTTAAATATTGGGAAACCGTGCTTTTCGATACATTTGCACGCTTTGCCACATCAGCTATTGTTGCTTTTTTCACGACAATCAATCTCCTACAGGTGATATACTCTCGTTTCATTCTATCATACATAATTAAGTGCAGGTAAAATAACATGCTATTCATCTACCAATAGGAGGCATGCGCATCAACATCTTTAAAAACAACTGCGTACATTTATAGGATGATTTGAGCTTTATTCGTATTGTAGCTCCAATTCTCAAAATAGTTGATGGCATCATTTATATACAAAAAAGCATCTCCAGTAATCAAGTTTATTTCATAAAGACAGCCTTCTTCAAGGGTTACTTAAAGAAGGCTGTCTAAATACTTCTTGATTATAAAGATCTTTTTTCTTTTTCTATTTGAGAATTTCTTTCTTCCCAGAAAGTCGCATTTTTTATCCCTAATTTAATTGGATTAAAAACTGGATCAATTCCCATTGCTCTTTGCTGTTCGTAGTCCTTAAGGGTATTTAATACTGGCTTTCGTAAAAGAAAAATACCAATAACATTTATCCAAGTAATGAGACCAACTCCTATATCAGCTATCGCCCAAATTAAGTTAGCTGATACAATTCCTCCGTAGAATGTTGAAAGAATTACAATGATCCTTAAAATATTCTTATAAATTTGGTTATCGCCAAATATATACACGAAGTTTATCTCTGCAACATATGCTATAAACAATAATGTTGTAATAGCAAAGAAAAAAACTGCTATGGCTACAAATATACTACCAAATCCATTAAATACAGAATCTACTGCAAGTTGGGTATACCCAACTCCAATTTCTGTATCGCCTATATTGTTTACCAGAAAACCACCGTTTGGATTTTCGACATTATATTTGCCAGTTATTAAAATCATAAATGCTGTTGCACTACACACAATAATTGTATCAATAAATACACCTAATGCTTGAACTAATCCTTGTTTAGCTGGATGGGTGACATCAGCCGATGAAGCTGCATGTGGAGCAGTCCCTTGACCCGCTTCATTCGAATAAATTCCTCTTTTTACTCCCCATGCAATAGCAGCACCAATAATTCCTCCAAAGGTTTCTTCAACACCAAACGCACTAGAAAAAATTAACGCTACAATACTTGGTAATTTATCTATATTCATGACTACTATAAGTAAAGCTACTAAAATATAAGCAAGTGCCATAAACGGAACAACAATTTCGGAAAATTTCGCAAACCTCTTAACTCCGCCGAAAATAACGATACCCACCAATATACAAATAAATACTGTCGTAATAATAGGCTCAATATTAAATGCTGTACTAAAAGATGCAGTTATCCCATTTGATTGAACTCCCGTTAAGAGTACTCCATAGGCAAATGCTATAGTGATTGCAAATAATGAACCGTACCATTTTTTACCTAACCCTTTTGATAAATAATAAGCAGGGCCTCCGCGAAATTCATCGCCTTTTTTTTCTTTATAAATTTGTCCTAATGTACTTTCAACAAAAGAAGTAGCCATTCCAATAAACGCCATCAGCCACATCCAGAATATAGCGCCCGGGCCTCCTAAACCAATAGCCGTAGCAACCCCGGCTATATTCCCAATACCGACGCGTCCTGCAATGGACATTAATAATGCTTGGTAAGAAGATACACCCGTTTTCGACGCATTTCGATCAAGCATAACTTTTACCATTTCTTTTAAATGTCTAATTTGTAAAAATTTAGTCTTAAAAGAGAAGAACAAACCTACTGCCATTATCAAAATGACAAGAGCATTGCTCCACACAATAGAATTAATTAACTCAACAACTTTCTCCATAAATATCCCCCATATCTTCAAAGTTTTTACTATGCCATGCAAAAACGTTAGTATTTTTTCTCTACATGTTCTCTAATTCGTCGAACAGCTTCAATTAAATTCTCGTCTGAGTTAGCAAATGAAAAACGCAAATATCCTTCACCCATATTTCCGAATGCAGATCCAGGAGTAACCGCAACCCCTGCCTCTGTTAAAAGTTCTATAGCGAAATCTTCTGACGGCTTTTTAAACTCTTTAATGTTTGGAAAAGCATAAAAGCTGCCTTCCGTATGAATACATGAAAAACCTGGAATTTCATTTAAACCAGTAATTAAAATTTCCCGGCGACGTTTATAATGCTCCAACATCTCTTTTACAATTAATTGTGAACCATTAATTGCTTCAACGGCTGCTTTCTGAATAAAAGGTGGTACACAGGAAGCCATTCCTTCTTGAATTTTTGGCATTACCGAAATAATCTTTTCATTACCAATGACAAATCCTACTCTCCACCCAGTCATAGCATACGTTTTGGATAAACTATTAATAATGAGTACATTGTCTTTCACGTCAGGAATTTGAGCGATACTAAAATGTACTTTATCATCATAAATAATTTTTTCGTATACCTCGTCAGAAATAACGATTAGATTATGTTTTAACACTACTTCTGCCAACTGTTTTATATCCTTTTCTTCCAGTACTGCACCTAATGGATTGCTAGGAGAATTTAAAATGATAGCTTTTGTTTTGGAAGTAATAGCTTTTTCAACGTCTTCTGCCTTTAATTTAAACGCATTTTCTTCATAAACAGGAACGGGCACTGCCTTCCCGCCAAGCATAAAAATCTGTCCTAAGTAATTAGGATAAGAAGGGTCAGCAATAAGTACTTCATCACCTGGGTTGATTGTCGCCACCAGGGCTAACATAATTGCTTCCATCCCTCCAAAAGCTACCATTACTTGATCAGAAGTATATTCCGTCCCAAATTCAACAGTATACTTTTTAGCTACTGCCTGACGAAGTTCATCAGTTCCAGCATTTGATACATAATGAGTAAGATTTTCGTCAATACCATTCTTCGCAGCTATTTTTATATGATCTGGTGTTTCAAAGTTTGGTTCTCCTACTGTAAGTTTTATAATATCTTCATATTGGTTTGCCAATTCAAACATACGTCTAATAGCGGATGCAGGATAGTTTTTTGCAACATTTGATAAAGAAATCATAGATATCCTCCCAATAAAGTTAAGTTTTCTTCAAAATCCTTTATTGACAAATCAAGAAGCTCTTAGTCTGTATATGCTGTTTTCAAAAGATTAGCCTTTTTCCCAATTCCAATTCTGATCACCCTGTCCAGGCTACATATTTGTTTTTGTCAATATCAATACCGTGTGATTAACAATATCTTTTGATTTTGGGTATCGCTTCGAAGCCATGGAAAAATCGTATCCAAGGAGTCTCTTTTTTGTCCAAGCTTCAAATTTCTTTCATTAAGGGAATGCTCCTATTGTACTGAAAGCTGTTGAATATAGATCTTTGCCTTTTCTACTACACCAGCATAGCCGTTTTCTATATACGCTTTATTTAAATCACTGCCAATTCCGACTGCCACCGCTCCCGCTTTGAGCCAATCATTCATATTAGATAACCCGACACCGCCTGTTGGCATAATAGACACATTGGGAAGAGGACCTTTTACAGCCTTTATAAAACTGGGCTGAAATTGATTTGCCGGGAAGAGCTTGATTATATCGCTTCCGCTCTCAAGAGCCGACACCATTTCCTTAATGGTCATACAACCTGGCAGGTAAGGAATGGAATAGCGGTTACAAATAACTGCAATCTCCGAATGAAAGCTCGGACTAACAATAAAATTCGCTCCATTCAAAATGGCATGTCTTGCTGTCTCAGCATCTAACACCGTCCCCGCTCCTATTAATGCATCGGTATTACGCAACTCCTTAAATGTGTCTTTAATAAATGGAGTTGTATACGTTAACTCAATTGCTCGTATGCCTCCTGCAATCGCAGCCTGAGATAAAAGGGCCGCCTCCTCTGGACTATTGCCACGAATAACCGCCACTACCTTACCATCCGTTAACGCTTTCAAAACCTTGAATTTTTGCATAACCTTCCTCCTATCGTTCGATAATTTGTTCATCCCCAATAAATTGCTTTAGCTCCTTAAGAGACGGTAATCCCTCATTGTCTCCTTTAATAGTAGCAACGAGTGCGCCTGCTCCATTTGCAAGACGAAGACGTTCACCAATCACTTCTTGATGCAAGTACCCATAAATATATGCCGCATCGAAGGCATCGCCTGCACCAACTGTATCAACTGCTTTTATTTTGTATGCTTCACGCTCAATCCATTGTCCGTTAACATACACAGCTGCTCCCTGCCCGCCTTTCTTAATCACCATTTCTTCAATTTGATAGCGGGCTTGTACCTCCTCGACACAGTCGCTTCCAAATAGCAATTCAAACTCTTCAGCCCCTGCTAAAAAAATCGTTACAGAAGGGTAGATTGTTTCATACACTGCTCTAGCCTCTTCAATTGTCCATAGCTTTAATCGCAAATTTGGATCAAATGAAATGGGGATATGCAGTTTTTTTGCAAGGTCTATTAACTTTTGTACAACTTCAATATTATGTTTGCATACTGCTAAGTACACTCCACTGATGTGTAATAGATCAACATTTTTGAGAACAGATTCATTGATTTTATCAACTGTTAACTCAAGCAATGGAGAAGGCTGACGATAATAAAACGATTTACCTGATCCGTTTTCTTGGATCTCTTTAAAGTAAACGGATGTTGCATATCGCTCAGATAGACTTACATCCGATACATCAATTCCTTCACCTCGAGCAAAGTTGTATATGACTTTCCCAAATTCATCATCACCTAAGGAGCTGATCCATTTCGCCTCAAGGCCTAACCGTGCTGCACCAATTGCAAAGTTTAGCTCTGCACCTCCGACTGCCCGTTCAAAAGAATGAACAAATCGGAGTGGGCCCGTTTTTGTGGGATTAAAGACGACCATCGCCTCTCCAATCGTTGCAATTCTATTTTTCTTCAATACAAACGCTCCTTGCCCAATAGATAAAACGATTTAGTATATCGGTTTAGTAAACCGATATACTTATCGTAACATGCAGACATTAATAATTGCAATGTATTTTTTTAAAAAATCATTCCAAATAAAGGGGCGTTTGAGATTAATCCATCATTGAACGAAGTACTTCAAGCCCTTTCATTTTCATAATGATCTACTTGGGAATGGCTTTCACAAGTTAAACGGATTGGTATTTGATCAATTACTAAAATAGCGGATCATGATGGTGTAATGCGGAATAAGAGAACTGAATTATGCAAAAAGTAAGAACAGACAAAAACACTAAAAGATTCTTTATCTTATATAATTGAATCAATTTCATAAATTAAACCCTTAGAGCCCCAAGGCTTTTGAGACGCAAAAAAAGGAGTACCTCCCCAAAATGTCGAAATGAGTAAGTATTGGACACAAAACTCAAAGACTGGAGGAAGACTCCCTATGCCTATTATACGACAAGGAAGCCTGTTTGACCCGCAAGAATTATATGATTTGGAACCTACCCAACGATTTGAGGCTGTTTTTTTCAGCAATAGATATTGACCCAATCCTCGCTGTGTAAAGAAAAAGTCACGTTTCGCCAGGCCTGTTGAGCTTAACTATGCAGCTATGGTTTATTCCCTGGTTGCCAGGATTACCGAACGAATCCCATCCGTTAAAGACTTGGTCAAGCGATTAAAGAACGACATCATTTTCAGCCTTGATTGCGGCCAGTTCTCTTTTTCTTCTAAGCGATGTTGAAATTTTTATAAAGAACAATTATGAAAATGATTCATTTCAATTAATTTATTTTTCGATGAGACTTTTTCTTATCAACGAAAGAAAAGATTCTATAACTGCCGAAGTATTATCCTTCTTATAAGCAATGCACGTTTGGATTTTGATTGTATTATTTATTGGCAAATAAGTAACATGGTCATTCTTTATGTTTTGGATCGACGATGGTAGTATGGCTACTCCAATTCCTGCTGCAACCAAAGAAACAACGGTTTGCAGTTCTTTAGCTTCCTGTGAGGTATTCGGGCTGAAGCCCGCTTGATGACAAAGACTAATAATAGAGTCATAATACCCTGGTCCTGCACTTCTTGGTGGCATTATAAATTTATTGTTGGCTAATGCGGAAAGATGAATAGCCTTATTCATTTTTCCAAAAGGATGTGCTCGGTTAATCGCGAGAATAAAAGGCTCCTCTCTTATCACCTCAAGATGAATTCTTCTACTATCAACTGGCGGTATTAATATTCCAATATCAATCTCATTTTCTTCTAGGGCCTCTATTTGTTCAGTTGTAGTAAGATGATGCATATTGACTTTTACTCGTGGATACCTTTCCTGAAAGGTTTGTAAAATAAATGGAAGAAGGTCGAAAGTGACCAGACCTGCAAACCCTAGTTTAATTTGCCCCGATTCCCCCCGGTGAATACTAACAGCTTCAACACTTGCTTGGTCTATGTCCTTAAGGATTTTATTCACTCTTTTTAAAAAAGCTTTTCCCGATTCTGTTAAAGCAACCCGCCGTTTAGTCCTTTCAAACAATAATACCCCTAGTTCTTCCTCTAAAGCTTTTATTTGTTGACTTAGAGGCGGTTGAGCTATTTGCAATTTTTCTGCAGCTCTTCCGAAGTGCAGTTCATTTGCAACCGCTACAAAATATTTAAGATGACGCAATTCCATACTTACTCACCCCTTACTAATATTAATTTGATATTAATAGGTAATGAAATATATATTTCTAATTATACATGATCTATGATAATTTATTTATACAAACTTTTTAAAATTTTCAGCTTGTTATTTCAACAGAAAAGGGAGGGAATTGGTTATTCTGCGAAACGAAAAACGGAAAGGATGTGTTGGCAATATCTATCCATATTGTTGTAATTATTATTTACGCAGTTCTTATGGTCCTTCTTGCGCTTTACTACAATAAACGGGAAGTAACGAGCGGTGACGATTTTATCATCGCCGGACACAGGCTTCCACTCATTGTTGTTATAGGTACATTAACCGCTTCATGGGTTGGCTCCGGTTCTCTTGTTGGAGGGGCAAGCTTTGTTTATCAATACGGACCATTGGCAGCCATTTTTTATTTTTTAGGTGGCCCCTTAGGAATTATCGTTATGTATTTCCTTGCAGCAAAAACTCGGACATTGGCAAAACGAACTGTACCAGAAATGCTTGAAGTTCGTTTTGGGAAAACCGCACGACTCTGCTCAACCATTTTTATACTCCTAACCTACCTAAGTGTTTTATCCTACCAATTTATCTCTGGCGGCTATGTCCTTAATATTACAACAGGTATTCCAGAGCACATTGGGTCTTTATTAACGGTTATTTTTGTTATTGTATTGGCCGCTACAGGAGGATTATTTTCGGTTTCATATACAGATATGTTCAGTGCCTTACTTATTATTTTTGGCTTCTTTTTAGCTGTTCCTTTTATCCTAATAGAGGTCGGCGGTTTTTCAAATCTTGCAGCCAATTTACCAGATTCTAAATTCACCTGGAACGGAGGGTTAACTCCCTTACAATTAGTCGGATATTTTCTACCTTTATTTATTTACATTATTGGCGATCAAAGCATGCTGCAGCGATTTTCTGCTTCCAAAACAGAACAAACAGCAAGAAGATCCACTATAGGTTTTTTTATCGGGGTTGTAACCATTTATACTTTAATTACATTCTTTGTTACTACCGCAATTGTGCTGTTACCTAATATAAAGCCGGATACAGCCCTTATCCAGATTGCAAACAATAATCTACCTGTTTCAGTTGGAGCATTAATTCTCGCTGCCTTTACAGCTTTACTGATTACAACTGCCAACTCTTTTTTGCTTTCGATGTCAGGAAATATTGTTTATGACCTTTATGAACGATTCAAAGGAAAACTTCCTGAGAATAAATATTTAAAATTTAATAGAATCACTGTTATCGCTATTGGAGTTTTTGCCTACTTGATGGCACTATTCTTTACAAGTGTGTTAAAACTATCCATCTTTGCTTATACCATGTACGCTGCCGCCATTACACCTGTCATTTTAGCTAGTTTTTTCTGGAAAAAGGCAACCACTCAAGGTGCAGTTGCTTCTATATTAACAGGAGGCTGTTCAACCATTCTTATTGAAATTACTGGAAACCCAATTGGGGGCAATACAATATTACTTTCACTTCCTTTATCAGTCATAGCATTGGTTTGTATAAGTTTATTCACCCAGAATACCACTCAACCTGTACCCCTTGATACTACTCAAGTAAAATAAAAAAAAGGAGGAGTATACTAATGCCTCATTTTCCACATCTATTTAAGGAATTAAGAATAAAAAATAAAATAATTAAAAATAGAATTGTATCAAGTGCACACGGCGAATCACTTGCCAACGAAGGAATCATTAATGAAAAGTTTATACGCTATTATGCTAGGAAAGCAGCCGGCGGAGCTGGACTAATTTTCACATGCGGATCCGGGACTGTATATGAAAAAGCGGCTCACCCAAAATATGTTAGTCTATGGAATCCTAAGAATGAAGAGCCCTTTAAAAAATTAACAAAAATAGTTCATGACCATGGGGCCACTATTATTGCACAGGCAACACATAAGGGGCGAAGGATCAGTTCAAAGATGACAGGATATCCTATTCAAGCGCCCTCTGCAGTCCCTGAGGATCTTAATGGTGAAATTCCCGCAGTCTTAAATAAGGAGGAGATTCAAAAGATAATTCAGGCATATGCTTCAGCTGCGAAAAGACTTGAAAGATGCGGTTTTGATGGAATTGAAGTTACTTCGTATGGAGGGCATTTAATTGAACAATTTTGGAGTCCTGTTATTAATCAAAGGACAGATGAGTATGGCGGAGATTTGGCGGGAAGAATGCTGTTCTCCATTCAGGTAATAGAAGCGATTTCCAGTGCTGTATCGGAAGATTTTATTATCAGTTTTCGTATGACGGGCGATACTCAAACAGATGCAATTGGTTTATCACAGGAGGATTTACTTGAAATCGCTATAAAGTTAGATGAATTAAAGAAGATCGATTTATTTAATATCAGCGGTAGTACAGGGAGCTCACTAGAATTACAAGCGGGGACCATCCCTCCAGATCCCTATCCCCGCGGTTGCTATAACCATTTAGCAAGAAAAATGAAGAAGTTCCTATCTGTTCCCGTCATGGTTGCCGGGCGTATCCTAGATCCCGAACAGGCGGAACGTGCATTAATTGATGGGGATTGCGACTTGGTTGCAATGACAAGGGCGATTATTGCAGATCCAGATTTGCCGAATCACTCCTATTATGGCAGGATATCACAAATTCGTCCTTGCATTGGTACAAATCAGGGCTGTATTGGCAGGACATATGATGGTTTTCCAATAGCTTGCGCTGTAAATCCTGGAATTGCAGATGATTCATTGAATGATATAACACCCGCTGTTGAAAAACAAAAGGTTGTAATTGTTGGCGGCGGTCCCTCAGGAATGGAAGCTGCACGTGTATCAGCCTTAAGAGGTCATACTGTAATTCTTTTGGAGCGATCAGCAACATTAGGTGGGCAAATAAACGATGGGAAGAAGCAACCAAATAGGGATCATTATGGATTGCATGTAGAGTGGCTCAAAAGAGAAATAATGAGACTACAGGTAGAAATCCAATTAAACACCGAAGCAACAGCCGATTATATCTTAGAACTTTCACCGGACTCAATCGTGCTAGCCCTTGGAGCTGAAACAATTATTCCAATTGAAAAGAATTTAGTCCAAACCTCATGTGTAACTGATACAGATGTGTTAAGAGGGAAGATTACAAATATAACCGGTAAGAAAGTCCTCATTTATGATGCAGGAGCAAAAAGAGGTGCATATGCAGCAATCTTTATTGCGGAGGCGGGTGCTGCAAAGGTCGAATTACTCTCCCCGCGCCAAACTGTTTGCGAAGAATTGGATTCAACTAACCAGCCAATAATGTATCGCTCACTTGCCAAAAACAAAGTGATCTGCAGACCGAATCAGTTATTACATGGTGAAAGAGATGGGGCTATTGTGTTCAAGGACGCGTGGAGGGATGAGGAACAACTGGCAGGTGATTATGATTATATTGTATTTGCTGGATTCAGAAAATCGAATAATCAATTGAAAGAACAAATCAAAAAGTTAAATCCTAGAGCTGAAGTAAGTACCATTGGGGACAGTATTGCTCCAAGAACAATGAGCGAGGCCATTGCTGAAGGAGTACGTATAGGGAATAAAATTGGCAGTGAATTAGCAGTTAAGTCAAAACACAAAGAAATAAGTAGTTGATAAAATAAGGATCAGGCTCTTCATGGTAGGTGATGTGCACCCCAAAAGTTAGACCAACCAATTCTAACTCTTGGGGTGTTTTTGTGGTCAAAAATGATGGAGGATTCAAACAAAAAGTGGTTGACGCTTATTTTGCTGGTGAAGGTTGATATGGTTCATTGGCTCAATGATTTAGAATTCGAAGTAAAACGAATATAAGAAAATGGGTCAGTGCGTTCCAACAGTTTGGGACACTGGGCTTGGTTACCAAAAAGGCAAATACGTATCCTGTTCAACTTAAATTAGATGTCATAAACTATAACCCCAAATTACGAAAGTAAATTTGCCGAAAAATAATTTAACGCCCTTTTGGGAACAATTTGCAAATCTGGGTACTAAAATTAAGAGAAACTGGAAAATTGGACAGTTCTCCCCCCTCCCCAAAATGAAGGGGCCAATAATTTCCAATTTATTCAGTTACAGCTGGTTATTCAAGTTGTTGTACACTTTGAACCATGAATCTAAAAGCCTGTTTATGAAGGTAGCCTTCTTGTATCTTTAACAGGATTTGCCTGGCGTGAGACACAAATACGCCTGCTGCCTGAACGATTTCCCTGCGAAA